>CAJKZK010000090.1 GCA_905204225.1 uncultured Bacillota bacterium | reverse complement strand
AGCATTTATTAATTTATCATTATTAAAAATTAGACTCATATTTTTAACAGAATATAATTTAGTTAATCCTGTATTATCAGTTATTTCTTCTTCAGATGATAAATTATAGATGATATTTTGATTATTAATATTTTTTGAAATATTTGCTTTATTTAATAATAAATAATTACTACTATTAGCTAATTTAGTTATAGAATTCATTACTCCAATAGTAGCAGTATTATTGTCATAAAATAATTCTTTTGAATCAAAATTACCTAATTCTGTTTCTATTCCATCATTATAACCTGCTTCAGGAAGAGTTTTTGTTATCACATAATCTTTATTATTATAATTACCAATAAATTTATATTCAGTAGAAATAACATCTTTTTTCTCACCATTTTCAACACTGTAATCTTTTTTTATTTGATTAACACTATTTTTATAATATCTAGCTTCTATTTCTTGATAAGAATCATAACCACCTTCAAAACTTGAAATATTAATAATTGATAAATCATTCTTTTCATTATTAATATTATTGTTTAATAAATTAATAATATCATTTTGATAATCTTGATATACTTCTATTTCTTTAATATCTTCTTTATTATTAGAAATTACTTTTATTTGACCAACACCAATATTAAGTGCAGTAATTTCATTATTGTTTATAGATAAGATATTTTCATTTAAAGATATGACATTATAAGATTTATCAGTAGCGTTATTAGGAAGAATATTTACTTCAAATGTTGTTTTTTCACCAATTTTTAATCTATTATTTTTTATTTTTAATTCAATACTATCTACTTCTACTTTATTTAAAGAACTTGTAGTATTTGAAACACTCAAACTAGATGAACTACCTACATTATTAGAAGGATTAGAAGTATTATCAGAAGAATTAGAAGTATTACTACAACCAAAAACAAACATAGATAATAAAGATAAAATTAATGTTTTATAGTTTTTCATAAAATTTATTACCTTTCTATATATCAAAAAAAGCAACGTTTAATAATGTTGCTTTTCAATATTATAATTTTTATTAAAGTATATCAACTAAATTAAATATATTTAGATTTTTTTCGATTAAATATAACAAAATTTATAAAAACATTTTTTTAATATATAAAAATTTAAAATTAATCATTTTTGCTTGGTTTTCTTTTACCAATAGCATAATAATCAACATTTTTTAATGCATAAGCATTTAAAACACCTTTGAAATCAAATACAACTGGTGTTTTCATGTAATCAACTATTTCTTCATTAGTTAATGCTTTAAATTCTTTAGATTCATTTAAGAATATTGCCGCATCACATGTTTTTAAGGCTTCATCTAAAGTATTTGCATAAGCAAGTCTTTGATCTGATTTCATCTTTTTTCTAAAAGCAGAAGTAGATACTGAATCATATGCGATAATTCTACAATCTTCTTTTAGTAATTCGTCAATAACTTTATTAGCAGGAGATTGACGAATATCATCAGTATTTCCTTTATAAGATAAACCTAAAACAGCAAATCTTTTAGTAGATAAATCATCACCATAAACTTGTTTTAATTTTTTAATTAATCTTGAAGGTCTTCTTTCATTTGCGTGCATTGCAGCTTCAAGAACTCTTAATCTAACATTGTTATTCTTAGCAGTTTGCATTAATACTCTAGTGTCTTGAGTTAACCATGGACCACCAAACCCAATACCTGAAGATAAATATTTTTGTCCAATACGTGGATCTAATCCTATACCATAACTTACTTCTTGAATATCAGCTTTAACAGATTCACATAAATCAGCAATTTCATTAATATATGATACTTTAACTGCTAAATAAGCATTAGAAGCATATTTTATTAATTCTGCAGATTCAGGTGAAACAATTAATAATGGGCAATCAAAATCAGCATATAATTCTTTCATAGCTAATTGAGCACTTCTTGTTGTTAAACCTACTACAATTCTTGATGGTTGAAGCATATCTTTAATTGCAGTTCCTTGAGAAATAAATTCTGGGTTTGATACGACATTAATTTTATAATTATGATTTGTTAAATTCATCATAAAATCTTTTACTTCTCTATTAGTTCCCACTGGAACAGTAGATCTTATAACGACAATAACATCATTTTGTATTTGTCTACAGCATTCTTTTAAAGTAACATAAAAACCAGTTAAATCACACTTACCAGGTTCTAATTCAAATACTTCGTTACATATAATAAGCATATTAGCTTTATATACTGCATCTCTAAATTCAGATGTAAATCTTATTCTATCAGAATATTTTACTAATTCTTCTTCTAATTTATATTCTTTAAATGTTGTTTCATTTCTTCTTAAAGCAGCAATTTTCTTTTTATCAGGATCGAGGGCAAAAACTTCATGTCCTTTGGCTGCAAAACCAATGGCATTTACTAACCCAACAAATCCGATTCCAATGACAGTAACTTTCATGTTGTCCTCCACTAAATCAATCACCTTAATTATTACATTTTCTAAATTCATTTGCAAACCCATATTATTTTTTTATATATAGATATTACAATTAAATATATGAAAGCGTTTCAAAATCAAAAAAATTTTATTTAACTTCCCATTATAATTATTATTAACTCAAAAAATTGAAAAAATTTATAAAATTTATAAAATTAGATTAATAATTTATTTATCCATATTATAATTGTTTTAGAAAATTAATAGATTATATTAAGAGGTAATTATGGATTTCATACTTTTATTAAAAAAAATAATTCTAGCCATTGTACAAGGCATTGCAGAAATTTTACCTATTTCATCATCTGGTCATTTATTAATATTTAGTGAATTATTACAAGTGGAGACAAATGGTTTGCAATTATTAATATTTTTACATTTTGGTTCTTTAGTAGCCATGATGATATATTATTGGAAAGATATTAAAGATATCATTGTTTCTTTATGTAAATTTTTATTTAAACATAATAGAGAAGAAGAAACTATTTATTATTGTAAATTATTTTTAAAATTAATTGTAGCTTCCATTCCCGCGGCAATTGTTGGTTTTGCCCTAGGAGATATAATTGATAAATATCTAAGTAATTTATATTTTGTCTTCTCATTTTTAATTATTACAGGTGTATTATTACTTATTAGTAGAAATATAAAAGGTGAAAAAACATTAAAAGAAATGTCATATTTTAGTGCTTTATCTATTGGGCTATTCCAAGGAGTAGGAGTTTTACCGGGTATATCAAGAAGTGGTTCAACTATTTTTGGAGGTAAAGTTAATAAATTATCAAATGAAGAAGCAGCACATTTTTCTTTTTTAATGTTTTTACCAGTAACTGCTGGATCATTTTTAGTAGAAATTATTAAAAACTATAATGAAATAATTGCTACTCCTACTTTAGATTTATTAAGTGATATTATTGCAGTTATTATTGCAGGGTTTGTAACATATTTTTCTGTTAAATACTTATTTAAAATCATTAAAAAAGGCAAATTATATTATTTTGCCTATTATTGTTTCGCTATAAGTATAATCGGAATTATTGTTTGTTTATGTTTACATTATGGTTTTTAATCACCATAATCAGAACCACGAGATTTATTTTCAACATAAATTCCTAACATATCTAAAATATCAAATAAAGTAAGAATTATATAATCTTCTGCCCCTTTAGTAGCAGGTTCATCTTCATATTCTTCATCAAGGCCAGAAAATATCACTTTTTTATTTTTTCTTACAAGTTTTTCCATTTTATCTAACACTAAATCAATCTTGTTAGGATGTGTAATTTTAAAATTAGATAAATATGAATAAAATATTGGTTCTATATAAAATCTTGAGCCATCATCATATTCATAAAGTGTACAAAATGGATTTCTTTTATCTTCAATTATTTTTAAATCATTAAATTCATCATATTTTTTCATTGTTATCACCATTAAATAAATATAAAATAAATTTAAAGCATTTTCAATATATGCTAGTATTAAATTATGGAAAAAAGTTTAATTAGTTTAGATATTTCTTCTTGTATAAATAAAAGAAATAAATTTTCTTTTTTTAGTAAATTAATTTTTAAAGAATTATTACAAAAAGGTCATTTATTAATTTTTTCTTTCCCGTATGATATTAATAACAATTTTTATTATATAAAAAAATTACATTTATTTAATTATCCTTTAATTTGTTTTAATGGTGGGGAAATAATGTATATAAATAGAAAAAATAAAATTATAAAAAGAATATATGATCCTTTAAAAAAAGATGAAATTAATGATTTATTTTATAAAATTAGGAATATTAAAGTTGAATGTACAATTTATTATGAAAATAAAAATGAGCTCCATTATTCTCCATTTTTAAAGAAAACTGTTGATAATGACGCAATTAGTATCAAAATAAATCTCAATAAAATTAATAAAGATATATTTGAAAAAATATTAAATAAATTATCTTATATCAATTATTATTTATTAGAAGAAAATGAGAATTTAAATTATATAATTATTTCTAAAAAATCTAATAAATTAAATATGATTAAAAAATTACAAAAAGAATTTAAAATTAAAGATGAAAATGTTATTTGTTTTGAAAATAATCATTATGATGAAGATTTATTAAATAATTATAAAAATAGTTATCTTCTAAAAGAAAATAATATTGTTTTATATCAAGATAATCTTATATTCAAAAAAAGTGTAATAAAAATCTTATTTAAAAATCATCACAATTTATTTAATTAATTCTAAATATTTATTTTTGATATTAATATCTTCAATTCCATTAACATTACATTTAATATTTTCTAAACAACCATTATATATAGAAGAACATAAATCTACTGCTATTTTGGCATCAGAAATTAAATTTCTATTGCCTATTTTACATAATCTTAAACACAATTGTTCACATTTTTTAGTTAAAAAATATAATTGATAAGGAACTTCAGATCCATAAATAGAAGCTTTAGATATTTGCTCTTTATCTTTAGATTTATACGCTTCCATAACACTTTGATAAGCATAACCATCTTCATCAATTAAATCATGAGCTTTCTTTTTAATTTGATTTAATTCTTCTTTTAAAAAGAAAATTTCAGTTTGAACTTCTTCATATCCTTTTTTTTCAAGAGTAAAATTACACACCATCAATCCTAATGAGCAACTTGCTTCAAGAACTAATCCTAAACAAGACCCACCTCCTGGAACTGATTTTTTACTTGATAATAAATCAAAATATTCACTTATTGTTAAATCACTTAATTTCATATTTTCCACCTTATTTAATTTTATATGAATATCTTAATAAATAACATTATTTTTTATTAAAATTAATATGTTATAATATCTTCGGTGATAAGATGAATATTTTAAAGAACAATACTTGTTATTATATTGAAGTTAATAACAACATAATCGCATATATTAACTTTTGTTATATTGATAAAAATATTATTGAAGTAAGTAAAACATTTGTTGATAAAGCTTATGAAGGACGTGGTATAGGAAAAATGTTAACTGAAGAATTAATAAAAGATGCACAAAAAAATAATTTAAAGATTAAACCAACATGTTCATATACAAAAAATTATTTACTTAAGCATCCAGAATTATCTTCATTAATATACTAATTTTTCTTAAAAGAATAATAATATATTATTAAAATATTTATAAACTTCACAAATTTTGTCTTTTATCTTGTTTTTATAACCTAAAAATGTGTTATAATAAACAAGCAAATATTTTTTTAGGAGGTTTTCTCTTTTATGGTTAAAACAAATTCAAAATTATCAATCCCAACAAAAATAACTCTATATGCAAGTTTACTTTCAATATTAGTCTTATTTTTAACACCAATATTCTTTATTGATATGTTATCAAATGGTTTACAAACTATTTGGGGTTTTACAGCAATATTAGGTTTACAAGCAGAATATGACTTTAACTGGTATATATATATTGCTTGTTTAGTTTTATTAATAATCGGTGTTACAACTTATTATATTGGTCCTAAAGCAAGAGGTTATTATATATTCTCAGCAATTGTTTATATTGTTATTGCTGTAGTTATATTTAATAGTAAAAGTTGGTTTATCAATGGATCTATGCATTTTGAAACTGGTTCTTATGTAAAAAGTCTTGCTCATTTAGGTGTTGGTCCATGGTTTAGTGGTATTGCTTCATGCGTATGCGCAATTACTTGCTTAGTTGATTTCAAAACATATAAATTAAGATAATTTAATACAAATTTAAAATTAAAAAATTAATATCGCTTTCTAAATACATTAATAAGGAAGCGATATTTTTCATTTCATGAAATAATAAACTAAATGATTCTAAATTCATTGATAATTCTTGTCTACTTTTTTTAAGATAAATTCCTGCATTCTTAAAATTATTTGCACATCGATTTAAATATGTATTCTTTAAAGTAATTAAGCTTGCCTTATTTATCTTATTATTAGAAAGAATTATGTTATATCCTTTATCTATATTAGAAAATAATTTTAAATATATATTAAATAAATAATAATATTGTTGAAAATTTTTATTACTAATAAATATTTTTTCATTCATTTTATATTTTAAATCTTGATTAATAATTTTATTATGTTCTTTCAAAGCATTTATTAACCAAGATATATGATTGATATATTTATTTTCCATATTATTTTATATTCTTCAAAATATAATTGTATCCATTCATATTTACATGATTATCTTCATATACAAAAGAAGATAATTTATTAACATTTATATATTTTACATTATATTCATCACTTATTTCTTTAATTAAAGAATTGTATTGATTAACTAAATTATTTAATCTTTCTTCATAATTTCGATTAATTAAAGAATTATATAAAGGTATAATTACAATATTTGATGTATAAGTTGTTAATATATCTAAAGATTGATGAAAATAATAATCAAATAATTCTTTATTATTTTTTAACACTTCTTCATCGTAACTAAAAGAATAATTAGAAGTATTAATTAATCTTAATAATTCATAATTACCTATATTAAAAATAATTTTATTTGTCTTTTTTAAAACATCACTAATTTTATGAGATGTTTTTAAATTTAAACCATCTTTTTCTAAAATTGCATAAAAATCTTTCATAATAAAATTACTACTAGCAAATTCATCATTGAGATCTTTATATTCTTTTTTTAATAAAGTAGTTATTCTTTCTTCATTAATTAATATATTTTCTCCTAAATATA
>CAJKZK010000089.1 GCA_905204225.1 uncultured Bacillota bacterium | reverse complement strand
TTAGCTTTCAATAACCTATTTTATCACATAATATCTTTATATCAATAGATTAAATTAATATTTAAACTCTTAGAAATCTATATCAAAGAACAATTGTTCATATTGAGGGAATGGTTGATTATCTTTAGAAATATATTTTTCTAGATTATCAGTAATTGTTCTTAATTTAGAACATAATGGAAGAATATTATTTAAAATAAACATGCATTTTTCTTGATAATCATTTTTATAAGATAATTCTTTAACTTTATCTTCAATTTGTCCTGCAAGTAAGCTTGATTCATCAATAAATAATTGTAATTTATCAACTTTTGTAACCATTGATTTTGACATAAATTCTTTTCCACATGCACATATAAAATTAAGTTCTTTAATTGCAGAAGGAATTACTTGTTGATATGTCATTTCTGTTAATGTTTTAATTTCGATTAAACGGATATTATAATAATTTTCATATTTAATTTCTTTTCTTGCATTAACTTCTTTTGGATTTAAAACTTGATAAGAATCAAATAAATTAATATTTTTTTCATCATTTAATGAATTAATTGCTTCAGCAAAAGTATGAATATTATGCAATCCTCTATTTTTAGCTTCTTCTACCCATTCATCTGAATATCCATTACCAGAAAATAGAATTCTTTTGTGATCATTATATAATTTTAAAGCCATTTCTCTAGCTTTAGATTCTATATCATCTCCATTATATAAATTTAATTCATTATAAAATTCATCAACAGCTTTAGACATCACTAAATTAATAACTATATTTAATTCAGAAGCATTCATAGATGAACCTAAAGATCTAAATTCAAATTTATTACCAGTGAATGCTATAGGAGAAGTTCTATTTCTATCTGATTCATCACTAGGTAAAGAAGAAATTGTATCCATTTTAAATTTCTTATTTTTCTTTGAGATAGATTTCTTTTCAAATTTATTTTCAAATTCTTCAGCAATATACATTGAAATAATTGCTGGTGGAGCTTCAGAAGCACCTAAACGGAAATCATTACCAGGATTAGATGAAGATAATCTAATTAAATCACTATATTCATCAACACCTTTCATTAAACAAGAAACGAATATTAAAAATAAAGTTTCGTTTTCACATTTAGGATCAAATAAATTTAAACCAGTATCTGTTAATAAAGAATAATTATTATGTTTACCAGAGCCATTAACTCCTTGATATGGTTTTTCATGTAATAAACAAACCATATTATTTTTCAAAGCAACATCTTGAAGAATCTCCATAGTTAACATATTTTGATCTACTGCTATATTAACATTAGAAAATATTGGAGCTAATTCAAATTGGCCAGGTGCCACTTCATTATGTTCTGCTTTAGCGTATATTCCTAAATCCCATAATTCTTTATTAAGTTCTTCCATAAATTTATTAACTCTTTGAGGAATTGGGCCAAAATAATGAGTTTCTAATTGTTGAGCTTTAGGTGGTACTAAACCAAGTAAAGTTTTACCAGTTAAATATAAATCTCTTCTTTTGAGAAAATCATCTTTATCAACCAAGAAATATTCTTGTTCTAAGCCAATATAAGGTTTAACAGTTTTTACTTTTTTACCTAATAAATTTAACAATTTAACAGCAGATTTATTTATTGCATCAATTGATTTTAATAATGGTCCTTTAGTATCAAGAGCTTCACCAGTATAAGAAATAAATACAGTAGGAATATATAAAACATGTCCTCTAATAAATGCAGGAGATTCAACATCCCAATAAGTATATCCTCTAGCTTCAAAAGTTGCTCTTAATCCACCATTAGGAAAACTAGAAGCATCAGGTTCATCTTTAATTAATGATTTACCTGAAAATCTAGCAATAGGTTGACCATCAATATTTTCAATAAAAGAATTATGTTTTTCTGCAGTAGTGCCACTTAATGGATGAAACCAATGGGTATAATGAGTACACCCATGACTAAGAGCCCACATTTTCATATTATGTGCAATTACATCAGCAATTGCTAAATCTAAAGGCATTTCATGATTAACTGCATCAATAAATCTTTTATAAATAGGTGAAGGCAAAGTTGCTTTCATTTTGTTTTTGTCATATAACAGTTCGCCAAAATCTTTAAAATCGTAATCCATAATTCATCCTCCTTATCTATCTTCTCTAAAATATGATACACCAAGTGAAGCTGGTGGTTGAACACTTTGTTTACCTACAATACTTGTAATAATTAAAACAACAATTGTAACAATATATGGTAACATCGATAATATATTTTTAGTCACATTAGAAATTCCAGTTAAATAACTTGGAACAACAAATAAAACACCAAAAATAATAGAACCTATAATAGCAAAACCAGGTTTCCAAATACTAAAGATAACTAACGCAATTGCTAACCAACCAAATGCTTGAATTGTTCCAGAATTTTCCCAACTTCCACCAACATAATCCATAACATAAAATAAACCACCAAGTCCTGCAATACCAGAACCCAATGTAATAGTAATATATTTATATTTATTAACATTTATGCCTGCAGCATCTGCAGTAGCAGGATTTTCTCCAATTGCTCTTAAAGATAAACCTATTCTTGTTTTCTTTAAGACAAATGCTGCTACAATAGCTAAAACAAGAGCCAAATAAACTAAAATACCATGATTAATAAATATATTTCCAAATGCTCCTAAATTATCACCAAAAGGTAAATGATATTTAAAAATTTTACTAGCATAAGCAAAATAAGTTTTATCAATTGAATTCATAAAATAATCAACAAATCCTGCACCAAAAGTAGTTAATGCTAAACCTGTAACATTTTGATTACATTTTAAAGTAACAGTAATAAAAGCATAAATAAGTCCACCTATAGCAGCAAAAATGAATGATAAAATAATAGCAATAAAAACAAGTAAAAACCAATTAGCAGCCATTGGATTATCTTTAAAATTACTCATATAAAGACTAACACCTAAACATCCTCCAAATGTACCCATACACATAATACCTGGAATACCTAAATTTAAATGTCCAACTTTTTCCATTAAAGTCTCACCTAGACAACCATATAAAAAGACAGTAGCAATCGCAATCGCACTAGGTAAAATAGCATTAAAAAACATTTATTTTTCCTCCTTTTTATTACGTCTAAACATAATTTTATAATTAACAAAGAAATCACAACCAATAATAAAGAAATACATAACACCAAGTGCAATATCAGAAATTGCATTATTAGTTAATCCACAATAAGTTTGTACTTGTTGCATACCTCTAGAAAGGAAAGAAACTAAAAATGAAGTTCCTACCATGTAAAGAGGATTACATTTTCCAAGCCATGTAACCATAATTGCTGTAAAGCCCATATTATTAGCACTTTCAGTATTAACTGTATGAGATAATGATCCAGCAATAAGTAAACCAACAATTCCACATATTGCTCCTGATAAAACTAATGTTCTAATAACAACTTTTCTAACATTAATACCAATATATTTAGCAGTTTGTTCACTTTCACCAACTACAGTTAATTCATATCCATGTTTAGAATATTTTAAATAACTAAACATAAAACCAAAAATTACAATAGCCACTAAAATAGTCAACATATAATCATTACCGATAACAACTAAATTACCAGCATTTACAATACCCAAAGTTCCAGATCCAGTTTTAACAGCAATAGTTAAAAATACAGTAACTAAGCCACTAGCAACATAATTTAACATTAAAGAAAACAATGATTCATTAGTATTAAAAATTGCTTTAAAAATTGCTGGTATAACTGCCCAAATAACACCTGCTAATATACTACAAACAATCATGCAAGGAATAATAATTAAATCGCTAATACCTGCATTACCCATATAAAACATACATATAATACTAGCTAATGTTCCCATTAAAATTTGACCATTTCCACCTAAATTCCAAAACTTCATTTTAAAAGCAGGAACTAAAGCTAACGCTACTATTAATAATAAAGACATATCTTTAAGCAACATCCAAATTCTTCTTGGAGTACCAAAATTACCTAAGAACATTTGAGCGATTACTTCAAAAGGATTAGCTTGTGCAATACATAAAAGAAGTATGCAACATAAAATAAGTGCGGATAAAATAGCTCCACCTTTTATTAATAAAGACTTTTGCCAAGATATATTTACTCTTTTACTAATATGAAATAAAGGTTCTTTATTTTTCATTTATAAGGCCTCCTTATTAACTAAATTAGTCATTAACAAACCAACTTCTTCTTTAGTAGTAGTTCTAGCATCAACTATACCATTCACTCTTCCTTGACATAAAACTAAAATTCTATCACTTAAAGCAAGTAATACATCTAAATCTTCTCCAACATAAATAATAGATGTACCTTTTTGTTTTTGTTCATTTAATAAATGATAAATAATATAAGATGAATTAATATCAAGGCCTCTAACTGGATAAGCAACCATTAAAACTTTTGGAGAAGAAGCAATTTCTCTACCAACTAAAACTTTTTGAACATTTCCACCAGATAATTTTCTTACAGCAGTATGAACAGAAGGAGTTTTTACTTCTAATTCTTCAATAGTTTTATTAGCAAGTTCAGTTGGTTTAGATCTATCAACAAATAAATTATGACCTTTAGAATAACTTCTTAACATCATATTATCAATAATATCCATATTACCAACTAATCCCATTCCTAATCTATCTTCAGGAACAAATGATAACCTAACACCCATTTCTCTAATTTCTAATGGTGTTTTATTTCTTAAATTAACTTCTTCATTAGTTTTAGGATTAATATATGTAATTTCTCCACTTTCAAGTCTAACTAAGCCAGCAATAGATTCTAAAATCTCTCTTTGACCCGATCCAGAAATACCAGCAATTCCTAATATTTCACCACTTTTAGCAGTAAAAGAAACACCATCTAAAGTTTTAATTCCTTCTCTATTTTTACAAGTTAAATTATTAACAATTAATCTATCTTTTGGATTGATTGGTTCGCTTCTATCAATATTTAATTCAACTTTCTTTCCAACCATCATTTCAGTTAAAGCTTTTTCATTAGTATCACAAGTATTCACAACACCAATATATTCACCTTTTCTTAAAACTACAACACGGTCAGAAATTTCCATAACTTCATTCAATTTATGAGTAATGATAATAATTGATTTACCATCATTTTTCATATTTCTTAAAACATTGAATAATTTTTCAATTTCATTAGGAGTTAAAACTGCAGTTGGTTCATCAAGAATTAATGTATTTGCACCTCTATATAAAGTTTTAACAATTTCTAATGTTTGTTTTTCAGAAACAGACATCTCATATACTTTTCTATTCAAATCAAGAACAAATCCATATTTAGATAAGATTTCATTAACTAATTCTTTAGCAATTTTTAATTTAGATTTATTCTTATCTTCAATTCCTAAAACAATATTTTCTAAACATGTAAATGTATCAATCAATTTAAAATGTTGATGAATCATGCCAATATTATATTTAAAAGCATCATGAGGAGATTTAATGTTAGCTTTTTCACCATGTACAAAAATATCTCCTTCATCAGGAAAATAAATACCACTTAACATATTCATTAAAGTAGTTTTACCACTTCCATTTTCACCAAGCAAAGCAAGTATTTCACCCTCAAAAATATCAAAAGAAATATTATTGTTAGCAATATTAGCGCCAAATCTTTTAGTAATATTTTTGAAAGAAATATCAATTTTTTTATTTTCTAACTCCATTTCCATTCTCCTAAAAAACAAATAAACCCAAGAGTCAATTTTGGCTCTTGGGTAAAAAGACAAAATATTAAATTAATTCTTTTTGTCTAATCTATTAATACCATCAATATCCAATGCAAAATATGGAGCTGAACGTAATGTAGATTCATCAATAAATGTTACACCATTTTCAGTTTTGACAGCTTCAAGATCAGGAGTGAAATTATCATCAGTATCAATATCAGCCATAAATGTTGTGACAGCATTACCACCAACAGTAAATTTAGAACAATCAAATACTTTTAATTTTCCTTCTTTTAATTGTTTATGAACTTCATTTAATTTTGTTTCTGTACCAGCAGCAACATTATTACCTAATTCAGCTAAACAAACTGAACCAGTATAAAGAGTATCACCTAATCCACCTGTCCAATCAGTAGCAATTTCTGTACCTTCTTTGACAGCTTTAAAGCAATATTCAAAATATGGTTGCCAGTTAATTCTTGAAGAAACCATATATGTATCTGGACAAGCATTTTTTGTTGATCCATTATATGAAATGTTAGGAACTTTTGCTTTTTCACAAGCACTTGGAGCACCCATTGAGTCAGCATGTTGAGAAATAATTGAACATCCACCTTCAATTAAAGCATTTGCAGCGTTCTTTTCAGCTGTTTCATCATACCATGATGATGTGAATGTGACATCCATAGTTACATCACTAACAATTGATCTAACACCTAAGAAATATGATGTATAACCAGAAATAACTTCAGCATAAGGATAAGCACCAGCATAACCAATTTTATGAGATGTTTTTGCATCTTTAGAAATCATTTCTTGTAATTTTAATCCAGCAGCAACACCAGCTAAATATCTACCTTCATAAATTGAAGCAAAAGCATTGTGGAAATTAGCTACTTTTTCTGTATGAGCAGTAGTACCTGTTGCATGTGAGAATTGAACTTCTGGATTCTTTTTAGCAGTTTTTAATAAATGTGCTTCATGACCAAATGAATCAGCAAAAACAAATTTACAACCTTGATCAACTAAATCATCAGCAGTTTCAGTAACTTTTTCAGATTCAGGTACACCAGTTCTAATAATTGCTTGCATTCCTTGAGCATCACAAGCAGCTTTAAAAGCATCAATAAAGTTCTTATCATAAGTTGAGTTTTCATCATGTAAAGCGATTAATCCAACTTTGATTTTATCACTACCGCCAAAATCACATGAAGCAAGAGCTAATGTACCTGTTGTAGCAAGTAATGATGTAAGTAAGATCTTTTTGATTGTTTTTTTCATATATTTCTTTCTCCTTTTCTTTCCTAAAAGCAAAAAGAAAGTCTATTATAAAGAGACAATATTCCAATGATTGATCTTTATTCGTAGTGCTGGATTACGGTCCAGCGTAGAGACTTTCCCACCAATTAGGGTAATTATACGAAATGTCGATTTCATCTTTCGACAAAAAAATTATATATTAATACACTATAAAATTTCTATAAAAAAAAGAAAAAAATATCATGTAATCGCTTTCCATTTTTTTCTTTTAAAATTTTATTAATCTTTATTTATTATAATA
>CAJKZK010000088.1 GCA_905204225.1 uncultured Bacillota bacterium | reverse complement strand
AAATCCATTTAGATATAAAGGATATTATTATGATGAAGAAAGTAAGATGTATTATGTTACTTGTAGATATTATAATCCTGAATTATGTAGATTTATACAAGCAACAAATATATCTAGTTTAGATTCATCTAGTATTAATGGTCTTAATTTATATAGTTATGCGAATAACAATCCTATTAGTATTCACTATAATACAACACTGGCTAGTGTTGGAATTGTTGGAGGTGGAATGGTAAGTTCTATTGGTTCATTGGTTGGCGGAGGAGCAATCTCTGGTAGTGGAGGATCATCATCTCCATCAAGAAATTTACCTTCTGTACCAGGATGGTTAGGAACATTATCAACAGGTTTAGACCATGGATTTACAATGATTAATCCTATAAGAAGTTCGATTGCTTGTTTACAATTTACAGATTTATGGGATTTGATGAGATTAGATGGCGTAACAGAATTACCTGGAGCCTTATCTAAAGTTGCAACTGGAATTGGCTGGGGATTATCTATTGCTGGTGGCGTAATAGCTGGCTATGAAAAATATGCATCAGGTGCAAGTTTAAGTAGTTCTATTGCTGGTGGATTAATTAATGCTGGTATTAGTATTGGTGGTATGTACGCTTCAACGGCTATTGCTACGGCTGCTATGGGAGCCTTAGCTGCCTCTTCATTAGCTATACCTGGTGGTGTAATTATTGTAGGAGGAGCAGTTATAGCTGTCGTTGCAGGTATTGCAATCAACCATTTATTTACTAAATTAGAAATTGGTGGAAATACAATAGAAGGACATTTAAACAACTTTGTAGATTGGTTAATCTTTTGGGATTAGTACAAAAAGAAAGGAGATATAAAAATGGGATTTAAAAGAAATATAACTATAACATTGGCTTGTGTTATTACAGAGATTTTAATAAGTTTAGTGCCAACGATATTTATAATCTATTTATTCTTTATGATGGATAAGATAGATGAAATATTTTCTACACTATTGATAGTTCCATATTTTATATTAATAATAAATGTTATTCTGATTATAATTTCTTTTATTGTACAAATATTTATTAAAACAAAATACTATGTAAATGCTGAATGTTTAGTTATTAAAACTAAAACACAAAATAAGGAAATAAATTATGATGAAATAAAGGGTATTACATATGATTATGGTGATTTAACCAAATTTAACACCAAACCATCACAATTGGTATTATTTGATAAAGATTATAAACAACTATTATCTATTAATAATCCATCAATCATTATGGTACATCTGATAAGAAGAAAATGTAAACATGCTAAAGTTAGTTATTATCATAATAAAAGATTCTTATATTTATTATTACTAATTAATGGTATAGCTTTACTTATTTCTATATTAGTTAAATTATTTTCTTAATAATAAAAAAACATGAAAAAGCTAATGGACTTTTGACATTATATTATCAGTATATAGTATTGGGCGAATCTATTTTATTTTGTGGATTCGCTTTTCTTATTAAATATATTTGAATGTTAATCTAAATTGAAAAAGCAACAGAAAGTGTAAAAAATTTTACTGTTGCGTTTTGAAATAAGAAAATAAGATGTATTATTGTAAGACAAGATATTATGTACCAGAGTGGTGTAGATGGCTTAATACTGATAGCCCATTGTTCTTAGATTTTAATAATATTAAATCAACAAATTTATTTTCTTATTGTGGTAATGCTCCTGTTAATAATGTTGATCCTAATGGAGATTTTGCTTTTTCTGCATTGATTATTGGTGCGATTATTGGATTTTCGACATCATATTTATCTGATGTTATTGCTAGTTTTAAAGATGGATTTCAATGGTCTGATTTTAATACATTTAAAGATAATTGGATTAAATACATTGGTGCAACTTTAGACGGCGCAATAGGTGGATTGGGAGCGGGTCTATGTTCTACTATTCTTGCAAATGGTATCGGAAATGTTGTTGAAGCTAGCTTTGCAGGTGAAATTTCAAGCTTCGGAGATGTAATGTTACAATTTACTTTAGGTGGAGTTATAAGCGGAGTTGGATATGGTGTAAGCAAATTTATTACTGGAATTTTTGCTGATAAAAGAATATTTAAAATTTTGGGTGATTTAACTGATAATACAAAAGTTAACAAAAGATTGGCAAAAGCTGGCTTTGGTAATTTAAAAATTGGTAAAAATGGAATAAAAGGTGTTTATAATAAAATGTATCAACAGTTTGGTTTTGAATCATTGAAAAAAGTGATATCTTATGGATATGATATAATTGTTGGATTTGTATTTTAGGAGAGAAATAGAAAATGGGAATCTTATTAATAATTTTAACGATAATTAATGTATTATTTTTATTGTTTTCAATTTGTTTGTTTTTTACACCATATTATTATTTTTCAATCGCTATTATTGTCATTGTGATGAGTATATATTTATTAATTTCTATAATGTTTTTTAAATATACTAATAGACAATTAGAATTAGAAAAGGATACATTAATTGCTCTTAAAATAACAAAAATTATGAATGAGAAAAATGGAATTAACTATATAGAGTTTGAATTTAAAAATAATAAATGGATATGTGTAAAAGATAAAAATATACAATTTAAATTAGATAATTATTTATTTAAAAAATCGTTTATTATAGCTAGAATTATAAGAGAATTAAGATACCCGATTATTAGCAATAAACTTAAGTTATCAAAATTATTAAGTTATAAACTTAAAATTACTAATAATGATAATCTTTATTTAAGATTTATAAATGGAAATAAAATAAATAATTATATCATTGTAAAAAATGGTGTTTCTAAGAATACGATTTTATCAAAAATAATTAGTAAATCAAAATATTATAGTTATTATTTTAGTAATGAAATTTATAATAGATACTTAAAAAAAATTGAAAAGATTAATGAGTATATATACTTGAATCAGTAAAATAATATGGAAATAGAAGAGGTATTTGCTTCTTCTATTTTTTTGTCCAAGAATCGCCATAAAGTGAATTTTTGTCTTCTGATAATTTAATAACTGTCTTGCTTAATATTTTGTTTCTAATGTCTTCGTTATAATCTGAATCAATTCCATCAAGGGATATAAATATTTGATTATTTTGTAATAAATATAAATTAATGATTTTTTCTATTGATGTTTTAGATATGTTTTTAAATAAACATGAATCATGAATTAAAAATGGAAGATCTGTTAATTGTAAACATGCTAAATCAAAAATGATTAAACCTTTATAATTTGTACCAGTTCCTTCATCATTTTCTGTATAAAAATCATAAGATTTTGTAGAATTGAATTTTAAGATAGGATTATTTTTATCATTGATAAAAATATAATTATTTAATTCTTTCATTTTATTATTTATGATTTCTTCTAATTTTTGTTCTTGAGACATTTGTTTTTCAATTAATATATTTTCGTTATTTTTTAAGTTTTCATTTAATTTTTCTAATTCTAAATATTTATTATTTTGATTTTTTAAATTTGAGATTTCTTTATCAAATTGAGAATATTTTTCTAAAACAATTTTTGAAATGTTATGACAATTAGTTATTTGATTAATTTGGCTTTCTAATTCTTTTATTTTTTCGTTATAAATATTAATAATATTCCATATTTTTCTTTCTTCTAATTCAAAATTATTTTTTAAAATAGATGTTATATTTTCATGAAATGATTCTATTGTATTAAGTTTATTTAAATCTATTTGATTAGGAAAAAATTCTTTTAAATCTTCAAAATTATCTTCTATTATTAATTTTATTTGGTTGTTTTCTTTTATAGAATTTAATTCATCATAATTTTTACCTCTTTGTCTTTTTAATGAAGTCAATTTTGATTTTAATTCTTTTAACTTTTCTGCTTTTTCATAATCTAAATCTAATATGTTAGGATTTGAATTATTAGCAAGATTATTTTTATTAGTTTCTAATTCTATAATTTTTGATTCATTTTCTTGGAATTGAATTTTATTAATTTTTGGAATATAATCAAATTCTTGAGCTTTTATATAAGCATGTTTTTTATTTTTGGCTTCTTCAGCAAAAGTTATGTAATTTTCTATTTGACTATATAAATTAAACAATTTTAATATTGATATAATTGCGTTAGAAGGTGGTTCGTTACTAGCTACTCGTAATGGTTCTTTTTCATTAATGTTTTCTCTATTATATATTCTAATAAAACGACTAACGATATCTCTCCATGTTTGGTTATTAGCAATTAAATATTTTGTTTTTAGCCAATTATTAAAATCATTAAGTGATATTGTTTTATTGGTTTTATTATATGATTCATCACAAATAGATATAATTTTATAATTATCAGTTGATCTTGAAAAATGATATTCAATATTATCAAATTCAAAAGTAAAATTTATTTCATGATGATTGATATTATGAATTATAGAGTCTAATTTCTCTACATAATCATTACCACCAAATGCAAAATCAATACACATTAAAAAATTTGTTTTTCCTATTGAGTTTGTTGATTTACTAGGTCCAAGACAAATATTTAAAGTTTTATTAAAATATATAATAGGTCTTATTTTACCATAAGAAATAAAAGCATTAGATTGTATCTTTTTTAACATAATGTATAAACTCCTTTTTTAATGTTATTTTATTTAGAATATATAAACAAATTAAAACATCTACATAATCATTTATTGATATTTTATTTTTTATTTTTGTATAAAGAGAAGAAACAGTATAATCTTTTTCTTTTAATAATTTTAATATTATAGGAAATTTAGAAATAGTACTTTCTTTATAAGAAGTTACTTTACTTGGTAATTTCATCGAACACCTCACAATTCTGCACGAAAAAAGAAATAATAATTCTAGCGGCTGTTTTATAATTATCTTGTAATGATTGAGAAGTTAATATCCATTGAACTAAATCATTAAATAATATTTCTTGATCATCATAATTATCAGAAATTTTTAAATAAGTTAGTCTTATTTGAGTGGCAATTAATTTAAATGGTTTTTTATAATTATCAAGTTCAGATAATTTGTCCTTAATGAAATAATAATATAATTGATTATCATTATTAATTGAATTTTCTAATAAAAAATTATCATTTATTTTTTTGCTTACGGGTAAAGGCTTTAATCTAAGATTTTTAAAAACTTTATCATCATAATCAATTGTTTTTAAATTATATAATATTTCTATAATTTCATTATCTAATTCATAGTTGTTTTTATTTAATTTGGTTTTTTTATTATTTTTTCTTTTATATATGATAATTTATTAAATATTTCTAATGTTGGATTTGAAATATATGATTTTGCACATTCATCACATAAACAAATTTTATTGTTGATATGATCTAAATTAGATGGTTTTTTGTGAATTGATATAAATTCATTTTCTAATTCAGGAGGTAAATCGAAAGGAAAAATATTAACAGAAGTAAAGCAAAACAAAGTTTCATTCTTTAATTTTTTAAATAATAATTTTCTACATAAAGGACATTGTTGATCGGTTTCGCTATATAAAACTAAATCATCATCACTAAAACTAGAATATGTAAAAGGCTTCTTATTATTCTTTTTAATCGCGTAAACAAATGATGTAGATAAAAATTCGGGGTAATCATTTTCATAATATAGAAGTTTATTTTTTGTTTTAGGCGTGATTGTATAATCATTATTAATTATATTTTTTAATTTGTAGAAGAAATCATCTATTAAAACTGAATCTAATTCTTTATATATAACATCTTTAATATAATTTATAAAATTATTTTTATATTTTTTCTTTTCTAAATTCTCTTTTATTAAAGAAGGTAAATCTCTTTCTCCATTATAATATTTATTAAGAATCGATGAATTTAATTTTATTTTATAATCTTCATTAACTAGTTCACTAATTATATTTTTGGTAAGTTCTTCACTAGTAATAGAATAACAATAATATTCTTTTATTAAAGTAATAATGTTAGAAAATGTCAATAATTCCATGATTGTATCTCCCCATTTGTCAATTTTATGTCCAATTCGTGTCAAATACTTTTAATTACTTCTATCTTAAAATGAAAATGTGTTTTAAAAGTAATTTAATTATAACACATTAATTTATTAATGAGATTGTTTTTATAAATCTTACTAGTGGTTTTATAAAAAATATCATAAATAAATTAAAAAAATGTAAAAAAGGAGATAAAAATGAACAAATATCAAAAAGATAAATGTCCAGATATATATGGATATTCAAGTCCCAATTTAATTGCAGGTAATGAAAATTGTGGATATCAAATAATAAACGGGGAAAAAGAATATATTAATTTTAAAGTTCCGTTTGCTTCATTTATAGATTCAGATGGAGATAGACGTTTTGTTGCTTGCAGTGAAGAATATTATAAATGGCTTAGAAATGAAGAAAGAAATAATAAAAGAAAAATTGATGAAGAGAGTAGATGTAAAATACCAGCTTTTTTAATCGAAAAAGATGGTAAATATGTTAAAGATGAAGGAAGTAGAGCTAATAGAAATTTTTATAAAACATGTAGGCATAAAGATTGTTTAACGTGCCCATTTATAAATGATAATAATTATGTTAGAAAAGGTAATGCTTTGTCTTTAGATTCTATTATTGAAGATGGATTATATAATGATTTTATAGATGAAGAAACTGAAACGCCTTTAGAATATGTAGATAGAAAAGAAAAAGATGAATCATTAATAAAAGCAGTTAATTTGTTAAAAGATGAAGAAAAATATATTTTTAATTTGTTAAAAGAAGGATATTCTTATTCACAAATTGGCAAAATGCTTAATTATAGTAAAAGTAAAATACAATTTAAAGTAAAAAAAATAATAACATTTTTACAAAATCAATTAAAAGAATAATACGATTTATTTTAAATTCGCCATTTATAAATTGAAGGAGGAATTTTATGGAATATATCAGTGTGCCAATTATAGTAATATGCTGCTATATAATTGGTGAAATTTATAAAATTGTATTTATTAAAAATGAAAAAGCATACAAATTTATACCTATTTTTTTAGCAATATGTGGAGGGGTAATAGGAATTATAATATATTTCACTAACCCAGAAATTATAAAAGCAAATAATGTATGGATTGCTTTAGAAATAGGTATGTTTTCAGGCGTGTCATCAACTGGAACAAATCAAATAATTAAACAATTATTCAAGGAGGAAAACAATGTTAACAAATAAAAATAAAAATTATAATCCAAAAATTGATTTTTTAGTTTGTAAAAATTTGATTAATAATCTACCTAATGATTATGATGAAATTCTTTTAAGAGACGCA
>CAJKZK010000087.1 GCA_905204225.1 uncultured Bacillota bacterium | reverse complement strand
ACTAATTTGTTAAGTATATATTGGTAAATTATTATTCCATTATTGTTTTCTTCACATATTATTTGATTATTTTGAGTTATATATCTTGTTTCTATTCCCTTTACTAATTTATATGCTCTTATACCATTTACATCATATTGATATTTTATATCATTATTTATTCTTAATAATTGGTTTTGATTATTCCATGTTAATTCTTTGTTTCTATATATTAATGGTCTACCTATTTCATCATAAGATATTATTTCATTATTAAATGATATTAATCTATCTTGATTATCACAATCATATATATATTCTTTAGTTGATATTAATTCTTTTGAATTATTATATTCTTTAGTTAAGATTATATTTCATGCTTTATCATATTTATATTTTATTGTTTTATTTAATAATGAATTTTCTTCTTGAACTAATCTATTTATTGAATCATAAATATATTTTTATAATAACCAAGAAATATAATTTGTTTCTCAAAAAAACTTTTTAGTAAAAAAGTGAAAAAAAATATTATTAAATAATATTTTATTCTAATAACAAAATTTTTTTAAGAAAAAGATTTATATGATTTACCAAAATTTTCAAATGATGTTGTCTAAGCAACTTATCTTACTCCTATAATAATTAAAAGTATTTTATAAATATTTTTTCACATTTTTGTATGTGTTTTAAACCTTTATTTACACATTTTTGTATAGAAAAATCTAATATTTTACCACATTTTTGTATAATAAATTCTAATTTAAGTAAAAATAAAAGGCACTATAGCCTTTTATTTAATTGTAATTATAATTGTTTGGCCATTACCATAAACGACCATATCTTCTGAATTAGAATAGACATTATAATATCCATCTTCTCCAACTTTTTTATTATATTCTTCTATTCTTTGAGCTTCTTGTAATAATTCTTGATATTGTTTTTTTAATCTTTCATTTTCTCTATATGTAGCGAATAATTGATAACCTACCACACCTAAATACACTAAAGAAGCCATAAATATAACTAGACAAAATACACTTATAACTCTATTGGTTGTTTTGCTTAATTTCATATTTCTTTTTCTTCTTTCTTAAAAATAATTTACCACATATTTTTTTTATTTTCAATTTAATTGGTAAAATGATTTTCTTATATAAAGAAGAAGCTACTTCTTCAAATAATGATTCAAAATGATAAGCATAAAAACGATAATAAATATAACCTCCTAATATTAAACTAGGAATATAAAATATATTAAATACACCAGAAGAAAAAGTACCTAAAAAGATATAATATAAATAAGCAATATAGCAAAATAATATTATTTCTAAAGGGAATCTTATAATATAAAGTTTTTTTGAATAAAAAATTCGATTAAATAAAGTCCAAGTAAATAAACTTAAAGAGCCAAAAACAATAGAGCCAATTATTGTTTGAAATTGTTCAAATAAACTCATTTAAAGATTCTTTGAAAGAAGCTTTCTTTTGTTGATGATGTTCCTGTTAAATAACAAAATGAATCAACAGTACCATTAATAGATAAAGTTCCTTTATCCATATCCATAGTTCCTAAAGTTAAATCTTTTCCTTTAATATGTAAATATCCTTTTGATGTATTAATTAAAAATTCATTTTTATCAAAACTATCAAGTTTAATCACTCCTTCAATTAATACTTCTCCTCTTTCATAGACACAAATGCTATGTTTTTTTATTTGATTAGTTTCTTCCATAAAAAAAGCCTCCTATTCATATTTATGAATCAAGAGGCATATTAATCACTTCATCTTTAATTATTTCAAACATTTCTGTTGCTTGCTTTTTATTAGTAACATTATTTATATCTTTAATTTTAATAATTAATTGTCTTTCTCCTAAAGATAAAAATAATTCATCCCCTATTTTTACTTCACTAGAAGGTTTACTAACTTTACCATTAATTTTTATTAAACCTAAATCAGAAACATTTTTAGCAATTGTTCTTCTTTTAATAATTCGTGATATTTTTAAAAATTTATCTAATCTCATATTTATATTTTACCAATTATCTTATAAACTGTTAATAACTTCTAATATATATAATAAATTATTTTGAGATTCTTTATTTTTTTGAATTTTAATAATAAATTTTTTATCAATAACTCTAACAAAAATATCATCTTTAATCACAGATAATTTATTAGACAAAATAGTAGCAACTCCATTAGTTAAAGAAATTTCTTTAGTTAAAATAATATTAATCATGTTATCTTCATAAACAGATTCAATATTACTTGAAGAAGCTAAAATATCAATTTTCCTTTTTAATAAAATCTTTTCTACTTCTTTTGGTAATTTACCATAAATATCTTTTAATTTTCTTCTTAATAATTCAATACTAGCAATAGTTTGAGTATCTTCTATTTCTTGATAAATTTGGATTTTATCTGTATCTAAAGCATAGTTAGAAGGGATATATCCACCAATAGTGATATTAGTAGATTTTATTTTTTTATCAATTTTCTTTATACCCTTTTTTTCATTAATAACTTCAGAAAGAATATTAACATACATATCAATACCTACTGAATCAATAAAACCTGATTGTTGAGAGCCTAATATATCACCTGCTCCTCTAATAGATAAATCTTTTTCAGCAATTTTATATCCAGATCCTAAAGAAGCAAATTCTTTAATTGCTTTTAATCTTTTTTCTGCTTCTGGAGTTAATTCTTTATTTTTATTATAAAATAAATAAGCATAAGCAACCCTATTAGAACGACCTACTCGTCCTTTTATTTGATAAAGTTGAGATAAGCCAAATTTATCACTATTTTCAATTAAAATAGTATTTGCATTAGGTACATCAAGTCCTGATTCAACAATAGAAGTACATACTAAAACATCAATATTACCTAAATAAAATTCAGTCATTATTTTATCAATATCTTCTGAATCCATTTTGGCATGAACTACACCTACTCTAGCATTAGGAATAGCTTTTTTAATTTGTTCAGCTTTTTGAAAAATAGTAGAAACTAAATTATATAAATAAAATACTTGACCACCACGAGATAATTCTCTACAAATTACTTCTTTAGCTAAATGAGGATTATATTCAGTAACATAAGTTTGTATAGGCATTCTTGAACTTGGTGGAGTTTGTAATTGAGATAAATTTCTTATACCTAATAAAGACATTTGTAAAGTTCTAGGAATAGGAGTAGCAGTTAAAGTTAAAACATCAACATTTTTAGAAATTTCTTTAATTCTTTCTTTATGTTCTACCCCAAACCTTTGTTCTTCATCAACAATTAATAAACCTAAATTAGGAATCTCTATATCTTTTGATAACAATCTATGAGTGCCAATAATAAGATGTATTTTTCCTTCTTTAATTAATTTAATATTTTCATTTTGAATTTTAGCTGGAACAAATCTAGAAAATAAAGCAATATTCACTCCAAATAAAGAAAAACGAGAATTAGCTACATCATAATGTTGTTTAGCTAAAATAGTTGTAGGGCATAATAACGCTACTTGTTTATTAGAAAGAATAGCTTTAAACGCTGCTCTAAAAGCAACTTCAGTCTTTCCAAAACCAACATCTCCACATAAAAGTCTATCCATAGGAGTAGGTTTTTCCATATCTAATTTAATTTCTTCAAGAGCTTTTTGTTGATCTCTAGTCATTTGATAAGGAAAAGCATCTTCAAATTCTTTTTGAAATTCATCATCTTCTTTAAAGCTAATACCTGGAGTTATTTCTCTTTCTGCATATAAAGCTAATAATCTATCTGCTAAGAAATTAACTTGATTTTTTATTTTTTCTTTAACATTAGCCCAATCTTTACCACCTAATTTAGATAATCTAGGAACACTACCTTCTTTAGAAACATATTTTCTTATACGAGAAAATTTTTCTAAAGGAATATATAAATATTGATTATTTGCATATAAAACTTTTAAATAATCACTAGTTATTCCATTAGCAGTTAAATTAACTATTCCTTTATATTGTCCAATACCATTTTCTTCATGTACTACATAATCATCAACACTTAATTCATCATAAGAATTTAATATAGAAGCTTTTTTATATCTAGAAGAAAATATATTTAGGTTTTGCTTATAATTAAATATTTCTTTTTTAGATAAAAATAATACTTTATCTTTATAAATAAAACCAATATTTAAATCATATTTATATAAACCTATATTATTAGGTAAATTATTATCTATAATTTCAAATTCTACATTGTTATTTTTTAAAAACTCTGCATATTTATCAAAGTTGTCTTTTAAGCAAATAACTATTTTATAGCCTTTTTTACTATATTCATTAATTAAATTTAAAGAACTTAAAATATTATTACTTACAAATGGAATGTTATTAATTAACAATGAATAATCATTTTCATCTTGTTCATATCCATAACTATATAAATAGTCATGCAAAGCATTTTCAAAAGACAAAGAATAATTTTTATCAAAAAGAGATAGGCCATTTGAAAACAATTCATTAATTGATTCATCATTTTCTTCTTTTTGAATTTCAATATATTTATCAACTTCTTCTTTTTGATATATTAAAGTTAAATCACTTTTAAAATATGAAACTATATTAAAAATTTCTTTTTGAAAATAATGGAAATATGAATAATAATTCTCATCAAAAGAGCCATTTTCCATATTAATTAAATCTTCATTTACTTTATTTATTAATTTTTCTCTTTCTTCTATTTTTAATCTTTTTAAATCAATATTAAGCTTATTTAAAATATTTTCTTTACCATAATTAAAATCTTCTATTAATAAATCGGTAGCAGGAAATATTTTAATATTATCAATTTCTTCTATTGAAGTTTGACTTTCTATTTCAAAATATCTAATAGATTCTATTTCATCATCAAAAAATTCAATTCTTATAGGTTTATCTAAATTAATTGGAAAAATATCTAAAATATCACCTCTTAAAGCAAATTGTAAAGATTGATCAATTTTATTAACTCTAGTGAATCCCATATTAATTAAAGAATTAACTAAATTATTTAAATTATAAGATTTATTTTTTTCAAGAAATAAAGTATTTAATTTATATAATTCTGGATTAGGAAGAAATCTAGTAACACCCTCAACATGACTAATTAATATTCTTTTTTTATTATCTAAACATTTATCCATGACATATAGTCTTTGTGATAACATTTCTTTAGAATATGAATAATTTGTTTGATGATAAATTTCATCAACAGGAAACAATAAACAATTATCTTCACCTACTAAACTAGCAATTTGTTCATATAATATTTGAGCATTATACATAGAAGACGCTACTAATAATATATTTTTTTGTTTTTTTAAAAATACACCTGAAACTAAATAACTACATGCTAAAGTATTATTAATAACTAATCTACCTTCACGATTATTTAATTTATTAATAGAGTCATCGTTATAAATAAGATCTAATAAATTCATTTATTATACCTACTCATTATATAATTAAAATCATGTTTTAAATATTCTTCAATAGCTAAACATGCTTTATCTTGAGCTATATTTATTTTTTCAAAATCTTCTTTATTAGGCACATTCAAAACATAATCAACTACTGGTGAAGAAGCTCTACCAATACCTATTTTTATTCTTTTAATATCTTCAGTATGCATCATATCAATAATACTCATCATACCTTTTTGACCACCAGAAGAACCTTTTAATTTAATTCTAATTTGACCAACTGGAGTATCCATATCATCATAAATTACTATAATATCTTCAGTTTTAATTTTATAAAAATGAGTTATTTCCATAACAGTTTGACCAGATAAATTCATATAAGTGTATGGTTTACATATAATAACATCTTCGTCAAACAATTTAGTTTTAATATATGCTCCATGAAAATCTTCTTTATTTAAATTTAAATTCCATTTATTTAATAATTTATCAATAACTTGAAATCCCATATTATGACGAGTTTTTTTATATTCATCACCTGGATTACCTAAACCAACAAATAATTCCATTTTTTCTTTGTCCTTTAACAAAAATTATTATACCATTTTTTAAATTAAATAATATTATTTACTAATTTTTTATAGCAAATCAATAAAATTTATACTTATAAGTTGCTTTATATGTTTATTAAAAGTATTTAAAAGACAAAAAAATATAATTATAATTGTTAATGTATTAACAAATAATACCTCTTTTTATAACTTAAATAAGTTATGCTATACATGACAACTAAAATCAATCAACATTCAATTTTATTATGATATTCAAATAAAATTTTGATATTACGTTGAAGTTAAATAATTAATTATTCTCTTCACATATTAATTCAACAATCGAGTATTGAGAAATTTCAATGTGATATCCTTCTTTAACCTCAATTACAGCTTCCTCATTTTTTTTAGTCAACTGAATCGAAGATAATATACTGTTTTCATAATAGCCATTTGAATTTTTATAATATGTATCATTTGCAACAAATACTACTGACCTTAAGCTTAAATTTTTAACTCTATATTTTCCATATGGTACTTTATACTCTATTACATTAATATTATCTAATGTATTCTCAACACCATATTTTCCTAATATCCCATATTCTAAAACTATCGAATTATCGTTTTTGTCACTTAAGTTAATTCCAGGATATTTTGGTTCCTTCTTTTGACGATCACTTTCTTTTTTTAAATATGGTTCTACATTATTAAACTGAATTTTGCCATTCAATTTATAAGCTACCATCAAAAAACTTTTACCTTCATTTTTTGTAACATACGCAAATACAGCAGTATTTGTGATTTCCATATTAAACGAGTTTTTAGCAGTAAATTCAACCCCAACATAATAAAGTTCAAAATCTTTTTGATAACCAAAATCTTTCCACTTAACAGTACTAGGATAATATAATTGGCTAGATAAATATTCTTTTGAAATTTCTTTTAATTTATATTTATAATCTATATCAAAATAAAAATTAGATATTTCATAGGGTTCATATCCTCTATCATATATTTTTTGATCGGTACTATAGCCATAGTTAATAGATGCGATTGTTGAATTTAAATTTGTATATGCGCTCAATGTTATACGAGCATTTTCTTCTTTATAATAATATTTAATATCATAAATTTCTCCACCCACCCAATTCCCAGATAATTTAATTTCTTCTATATTATTAATATCGGCTTTGATTTCAGAAAGAGCATATTTTAAATCTTTTTTCAAATAATCATCGTTAATAACATTCAAACATTCTTCTCCTTTTTGTGATAAATTAGTGTCACCTTCACATTTAGTTAATGAAATCAGTAAAAGAGAAAATATAATTAATAATAAAATTGACAGAAAAATACTTAATAACTTATTCATAAATTGTCCTCACATACAATACTGTTAAAAAATTAGATTACATAAGAAACA
>CAJKZK010000086.1 GCA_905204225.1 uncultured Bacillota bacterium | reverse complement strand
GATTATATTAATAAATATTTATTTTATGGAATAGAAATAAAATATGATGCGCTTTATTTGTTTAAGAATGAAAAGAAAAAAATAAATCTTGATTTAATGTTTTTTATTCCAATTAAAAAATTAAATTTATTAGATTATAAAGGTGAAATTAACTTATCTCAAGAACAAATAAAGTTTTAAATTATTAAAAATATGATATAATCATATTATCAATGGAGATTACCTTATGCAAATGAATGATATTATTTTAAAAAAAAGAGATGGACATGCTTTATCTACTGAAGAAATAGATTTTTTTGTTCAAAATTACACGAAAGGAATTATACCAGATTATCAAGCTTCTGCATTGACAATGGCAATTTTTTTTCAAGGAATGAATAAAAGAGAAATTGCTGATTTAACTAATAGTATGCTTCACTCTGGAGAAGTCATTGATTTATCTTCAATTAAAGGAGTAAAGATTGATAAACATTCTACTGGTGGAGTGGGTGATAAAACTAGTTTGGTTTTAGGACCATTAGTAGCTGCATGTGGAGTAAAGGTTGCTAAAATGTCTGGTAGAGGCCTTGGTCATACTGGTGGAACATTGGATAAATTAGAATCTATTAAAGGATTAAATGTTAATGTAAAAAAAGAAGATTTTATTAAACAAGTTAATGACATTGGTATAGCAATTATTGGCCAAACTGGTGATTTAGTACCTGCTGATAAAAAATTATATGCATTAAGAGATGTTACTGCTACTGTTGATTCAATTCCTTTAATTTCTTCTTCTATTATGTCGAAAAAATTAGCTTCTGGATCTGATACTATTTTATTGGATGTTAAATTTGGTAATGGTGCATTTATGAAAAATATTGATTCAGCAGAAAAATTAGCTAAAACAATGGTTGAAATAGGTCATCATTTAAATAAAGATACAAGAGCAGTCTTAACAGATATGAATCAACCTTTAGGGAAAGCTATTGGTAATTCTTTAGAAGTCATTGAAGCTTGTGAAACTTTAAAAGGTAGAGGCCCTAAAGATTTAGAAGAATTGTGTTTGGGTTTAGGATCTATTATTCTTCAACAAGCACATGTAGTAAATAATAAAGAAGACGCTATCAAGTTATTAAAAGAAAAAATAAATGATGGTTCAGCTTTTATAAAATTACAACAATTAGTAAAATATGAAGGTGGAGATGAATCTTATTTGGATGATTATAATAAATTTAAACAAGCAAAATTTTCAATCCCTTTATATTCAAATAAAGAAGGCTATATTCATAAAATAGAAGCTTTAAGCATAGGTGAATGTGCAATGCATTTAGGTGCAGGTAGAGCGACAAAAGATGATATTATTGATATGAGTGCAGGTATTTTATTAAATAAAAAAGTTGGTGATTATGTAAAAAATGGAGAATTATTATTAACTTGTTACACTGATAAAGAGAATGTCAATGATATTATTAATTCTTTATTAGATGCTTATGAAATAAATGATAAATCTAATCATGATCATAAAATTATTTATAAAATAATTGATTAATTTAGTTATAAATTTTCGCTTAAGATAATATTCTTTATTAGAGGTGTCTTATGCGAAAATTTTTATTTGGTTTTATTTGTTTATCATTAATATCATCTTTTTTTATTAAAATAAATGTTGTTAATGCAGATGAAATAGATTTAAACGCTACATCTGCTGTTTTAATGGAACCTATATCTAAAGAAATAATATATAGTAAAAATCCTCATGAAAAATTATATCCTGCTTCAATGACTAAAATGATGGGATTATATTTAATTTTAGAAGCAATTGATAATAATAAAATATCTTTTGATGATGAAGTAATTGTATCTTCTTATGCAAGTAGTATGGGAGGAACACAGATTTTTTTAGAAGAAAATGAAAAGATGTCATTAAATGATTTATTTAAAGCAGTTGCAATAAATTCTGCTAATGATGCAATTGTAGCTATGGGGGAACATTTAGCCTCATCAAATGAAAAGTTTGTAGAAATGATGAACCAAAAAGCCAAAGAATTTAACATGAATGATACTAATTTTGCTAATGCAACAGGATTTGATGATCCTAATCATTATACAAGTGCGTATGATATGGCATTGCTTGGAAGTCATTTAGTAGAATTTGATGAAAAAATATTAAAGTATACTTCTATGCAAGAAGGTTATGTTAGAGAAAATACTAAAGAACCATTTTGGCTTGTTAATACAAATAAATTATTAAAATATTATGAAGGGTTAGATGGCTTAAAAACCGGTTATACAAAAAATGCAGGCTATAATTTAACTGCTACAGCAAAAAGAAATGGTGTTAGATTAATTTCAACTGTTATGAATTTAGATTCTATTGCACATAGAAGCCAAGATACAATTAGACTTCTTGATTATGGCTTTTCTAAATTAAAAGCTGTTAGTTTGTTTAATAAAGATGATATAGTTTCTAGTTTTGTTATTGATGAAACTTTAAAAAAATATTTAAATGTATGTGTTAAAGAAGAAGTTAAGCTTATTATTGAAAAAAATGAAAATATTAATGATATAAAAATTAAAGCAATTTTAGAAAAGTGTTTAGATAAATATAATTTAGGAGATGAAGTAGGTTATTTAGAAATAATAACTCCATCTAATAAAATATTTAAATATAAAATATTTGCTAGTAATGAAGTAAAAGGGTTAAATTTTTTTATGTATTTAATAAATATTTTTAAAAGATTATTTGCGTAAGTCATATTTTGTCGAACGATTTATTGTCGATTAATATCAAAAAAAGGAGCTTTTCAAAACTTCTTTTTTTATTTTGCTTATAATTATTTTTAAGGAGCGAAAATATGGAAAATAAAATAAAAATATCTCCTTTTGAAGATGGATTACTTGTAAAGTTTTATGGTGAAGTTGATTCAGATAAAACTCAATTATATCGCTTTAAAATTAGAGATGAAATGATAAAATATGGACCTAGATTATTATTGTTTGACTTTAAAGATGTGACTTTTTTAGATTCGGCAGGAATTGGCTTAATCTTAGGAAGATATAATGAAATATATAAAATAAGAGGAATTATTGGAGTTATAAATTTAAGTCCTTACATTAAGAAAATAATGAATATATCAGGATTATTTCAAATTATTGATGAATATAAATCTCTAAATGATTTTAAAAAGAAAGTAGGAATATCTATATGACAAATAAAATGGAATTAAGATTTGCTGCTATACAAGCTAATGAATCGTTAGCAAGGTTAGCAGTTGCTTCATTTGTTGCACCAACAAATCCTTCATTAACATTGTTAGGTGAAATAAAAACTATTATTTCAGAGGGAGTTTCTAATGCTATCATTCATGGTTATCATTATGATGAAACAAAAGAAGTAGTTATTAAATGTTTAATTGAAGATGATGAATTAAGAATGCAAATAATTGATTTTGGAATAGGAATTGATGATATTAATTTAGCTTTAACACCACATTACACAACTAGACCAGATTTAGAAAGAGCTGGTATGGGACTAACAATTATGGATACTTTATCAGATGGATTTTGTATTTCTTCAGTGTCTGGAATGGGTACAAAATTAACTATTAGAAAAAATTTACATCAAGAGAAAATTTTAAATGGAGAAAACTAACGAACAACTTTGTAAAGAAATACAAGCTAATAATGCATCCTCTTTAGAAATATTAATTAAACAAAATGCAAATTTAATTTATTCTTTAATGAAAAGATTTAATTATTCTATTGATGAAAAAGATGATATTTTTTCATGTGCTAAATATGGATTAATAAAGGCTAGTAAAAACTTTAATTCTTCTTTTAATTGTGTTTTTACAACTTATGCAGTACCGCTTATTTTAGGTGAAATAAAAAAATATTTTCGTGATAATGCGTCTTTACATGTTTCAAGAGGCTATAAAGATTTATATAAAGAAATATTGAAAGCACAAGAAATTTTAGAAAAAGATAATAAAATTGTCTCATTACAAGAAATAAGTAATTATTTAAATGTTTCTTATGAAGATGTATTACTTTCTTATGAAGCTCATTATTCTATTTCATCTTTAGATGCAAGTATTGGAGAAGATGATATATGTTTGGGAGATATGATTTCTAGTGAAGATAATTTAATAGATAATTGTTCTTTAAATTTAGCTTTACAAAAATTAGATAAAAAAGAAAGATTATTAATTCAATTAAGATATTTTGATGGTTATACTCAAAATGAAGTAGCACAAAGATTATTTATATCTCAAGTGCAAGTATCTAGATTAGAAAAAAAGATTTTAGAAAAGTTAAAAATAAATATATAATTATAAAAATGAGAATTTATCACACAATAATCTTGAGGTGATAAAATGAATATAAAAAAATATCAAGAAATTGTAAAAAACAATCATAAAGAAGAACCTATCTTTAAAGATTGTTTTTTTGCGTTTTTAAGTGGAGGAATTATTGGACTAATTGGACAAGGATTATTTGATATATATAGTAAATTTTTATCTATAAAAAGTGACGAAGCATTAGCTTTGATGTCAATGAGTGTAGTTTTTGTTTCTTCATTATTTACCTTATTAGGATGGTATAAAAAAATAGGTAGAATATGTGGTGCTGGATTATTTTTGCCTACAACTGGATTTGCTAATTCTTTAACTTGTAGTGCTATTGAAGGTCGACATGAAGGCTTTATTTTAGGGTTAGGAAGTCAAATGTTTTCTTTAGCAGGATCAGTTATTACATATGGTATTGGTAGTAGTGTTTTATTTTTAATTATTAATTTTATATTTAGATTATTTGGAGTTAATTTATGGTAAGTACTATTTTTTATAATGATTTATATATAATTTCTAGAAGTACAGTGTGTGGAGAAAAAGAAAAACAAGGTCCTCTTGGTGAATGTTTTGATTATTATTATTTAGATCAAATGGCTGGTAAAGATTCATATGAAAAAGGTGAATCTAAAATGATAAAAATGGCTATTGATATAGCTTTAAGAAAAGCTAAATTAAGTAAGAGTAATGTCGAATTAATTGTTGGTGGAGACTTAACTAGCCAATTATCAAGCTCTAATGATGCATTAAAAGATTTTCCTGCTTCTTTTATTGGAGTTTATGGTGCTTGCTCAACTTCGATTTTATCTACAATTGTAGCTAGTAGTTTTGTTGATAATGGTTTAGTTAGTAACGCTATTAGTTTTGCATCTAGTAATTATGGCTCAGCAGAAAGACAATTTAGATATCCAAATGAATATGGAGTTAAAAAAAAGCAAACTGCAACTACTACAGTTACTGGGTGTGGTACAATAATTTTAAGTAAAGAAAAATCGAAAATTAAAGTTGTTTCTAGTACTATTGGACAAGTAATCAATATTAATTGGGATAATATAAACGATATGGGATCAGCAATGGCTTACGCTGCATTTGATACAATTATTAATCATTTAAAAAACACTAAAACTACTCCTAATTGTTATGATTTGATTTTAACAGGTGATTTGTCTAATATTGGTAGTAAAGTATTATTTGATTTGTTTAAAAATGAAGGAATTGAATTAAATAATTATCAAGATGCAGGAAATTTAATTTTTGATATAAATAAACAAGATAATGTTTATTCTGGTGGCAGTGGATGTGCATGTCTAGCTTTAACTAGTTATGGTTATATTTTAGATTTAATGATTGAAAAAAAACTTAAAGATGTTTTATTAGTTGGGACAGGATGTTTACATTCTAAAATAAGTGCTGCACAAAAAGAAAAAATACCAGTAATTGCACATTTAATTCATTTAAGGAGAATAGTTTAATGGCATATTTATATTCTTTTTTATTTGTAGGTGGTTTTTGCTTAATTGCTCAATTAATTTTTGATAAAACTAAATTGACTCCTGGTCATATTGTTTCTTTTTGCGTCGTAATAGGAGTAATATTATCATTTTTTGGTTTGTATGATTATTTAATTAAATATTTACCAGGAGGAGCGTCCATTTTAATTACAAATTATGGTCATTTATTATATTCATCTGGCTTAGAAGGATTAAATGAAGGAACATTATTAAATGCTTTTATGAAATTAATGGCAAAAAGTTCTGCAACTTTATCATTTGCTATTTTTATGGGTTTAATATGCTCAATATTTACTAAACATGAATAATATTAACATTATCATAAATAAGTTTAATAAATGTGCTGATTTTATCTATAAAAAAGAAATTATTAATAATGAGAATTATTATTTATTTTTTTTATCATCTTTAATTAATCAAGAACTATTATTTAAGATTTTTAATAATATTTTAATGTTTGAATATAATCAAGAAATATTAAATATTAAGGACACTATTAATGAGATATTGATTGGTAATTTAATAATTATATTTCCTAATAATAAAATTTATTCTTATGATATAAAAAAATATCCTTATAAAGCCATATCTTCTCCAGAAGTTGAAAGATCAGTTAGAGGATCTAAAGATAGTTTTACTGAAAATATTGTTGATAATATTGCTTTAATTAGAAGAAGAATAAAAACATGTGATTTATGTATTTGTAATTATATAATTTCTAAGAAGAGTAAAATGAATATTTCTGTTATTTATTTGAATAATTTAGTTGATAAAAAGGCTTTAAGAATAATTTTATCAAGAATAAAAAAAATAAATTTAGAATCTTTAATAATGTCTGATAGAGCTTTAGAAGAAACTATTGTTAAACAAAAATATAATGTCTTTCCATTGACTAGATATACCGAACGTCCAGATGTGGCTTCAATAAATTTAATAAGAGGAAAAATTGTTATTTTGGTTGACACTTCAAGTAATGCTTTAATATTACCAATATCAATTTTTGATCATTTTAAAAATGTTGAAGAATATAAACAAAATCCTTTAATTGGTAGCTTTACAAAAACCTTAAGATTAATAGGTTCATTGATTTCTATGTTTTTAGTGCCATTATTTATTTTATTTACAATTGAAGATGGGTATAATAATGGAATTATTCCACTTTATAAATTGAAATTATCAAATCCATTGTTAATAGAAGTTAGTATTGTTTCTATGATACTAGAAATAATTAGAATTGCTATAGTGCATACCCCTAATGCTTTAATATCTTCATTAAGTATGTTGACTGCAATAATATTGGGAGAAATATCAATATCTTTAGGATTATTTTCTAGTGAAATATTATTGGTTACTTCTTTAGCGATTGTTTGTAATTTTGCTACACCTAGTTATGAATTATCTTTAGCTAATAGATTTGTTTCAATGTTCTTAATATTATTAACATGTATATTTAAAGTAAAAGGTTTTTTAATGGGAATATTCTTTTTATTTATTTATTTAACTCATATTAAAATATTATCAATTCCTTATTTATATCCTATTTGTCCATTTGATTTTGATATGTTTAAAAATTTATTTATTAGAAGAGATAGTAAAAATAAAAAGTAAATATTGTTTTTATATA
>CAJKZK010000085.1 GCA_905204225.1 uncultured Bacillota bacterium | reverse complement strand
CATAAAATATATGGTAAAAGTAAATATCCATATCGTTTTTTGATTAATAAAGAATTAATAAATAAATAAATTATCAATATTAGAAGAATTATTACATCAATAAACGCTAAAACATTATTTTTAAAACTAAATAAAATAAAACTAAATAATAAATTACATAATAAACTAATCCAGTAAATACATATATTTAAATTATTATTTTCTTTTTCACAAAAATAACCAAATAATCCCATTAATATATATAATATAGACCAAATAACAATAAAAATAATTGGAGGAAAAATAATATTTCTATTTAATAATTCTACATTTGAATAATCATTTTTAGTAGCAAAAGTAACAAGTATCGCTAGTAATAATGGTAAAGATAAATTAAAAACAAAATTTTTTATATTTTTCATATTATAAATTATGTTTTTATAATGAATTTTATGTTTAAATATATAATTTAATTTTTTTATAAAACATCATTTTTTTTAGGTTTCAAAATATAATATGTTGCAAATCCCATGGCTGCAACTATCAATATATCTAATCCAATAAGTAAAGGTTTCCACCAAGGAAAAACATATTTTCTAGTTGATTCACCAACAACAGCAGTAAATGGATCATTAGATGCATCATAATTTAAATAAGCATTATATGTATCACAAATTGTAAATATAACATTTTTAGCAGCTAAACGAGCTGCATACATTTGAGAAGGAGAGCTCTTATCTAAAGCAGTTTGATTTACTTCAGCTGGATTAAGCCATATATCATTTCCAGCTAATACGCCTTGATATGTTTTCATCCATCCAACCCCATTAGAAAAGTCTGTAATTACTGTTCCTTTAAATCCCCATTCAGTGCGTAATATATCAGTTAATAACGCTCTATTAGCACCAGTCCAAATTCCACCAAGGGAATTAAAACTGCTCATAATTGCATTAGCGCCATTTTTTACAGCTATTTCAAATGGACGATTATACATTTCACGTAAAGATTGTTCTGTTAAAAAACAATCTATATCTGTCATTGAAGATTGGTAAGCAGAAAAATGCTTTAAATAACAATACATGAAATTAGTTTTTGCTCCATTTATTACATAACTAGCCATGCTGCCTGAAAGAAAAGCATCTTCGCTATAATATTCAAAATATCTACCAGTATAAGGTGTTCTATGCAAATTAACTCCTGGAGCGTACCAACCATTAATACCTGTAGCATTTCCTTCTGAAGCAATAGACCTTCCCATTGAAAAAGCTAATTCTTTATTAAAAGTGCATGCTAATGTTTGTTCTGACATATATGCAGTCCAAGAAGCTCCTCCAGTAATAGACCCGAAATGATATTGAAATCCTTCTGGTCCATCATAATCAAGTAATTCTTTTTTGCCTATTGATTCAATCGCTCTAGTTCTAAAGCCAGACTTTTCTACTAAATCGCATAATTCAGCTTTTGATATTTGATTTAATAAAGGATCCCAAATTTCTGATTTATTAAAATTAGAACGATTTGCTAATGTTTTAATTAATTCTTCATTTGCAACTAATTTCGTTTTACTATACATTTCTAAATCAGCTTTACTTGGATTTGTTTTATCTTCTTTAAACCATAATCTTAAATTTCCATTTTGTCCTTGAGTTGGCATAGAAACATTATCATAACCAGTATATATATAATCTCTTAATGAAACGATTTTATTTAATGGTAAATAAGTCACTTCTTTAGGAAATGTCTTTTTAAAATCAGAACGAGATAAATATGTTACATTACCAATATTACTTCCATCAATTGGTGCATTACCATAACTAGATACACCAGTAAATCTATTTTTAACCAATTGATTTGTATTTGGATCTCTTTTATAAATCATATTATTTTCAAGATTAAAAATCGTAGTAGCGTTATCACAATTATTTATATGATGACTATCATTCATCAATTTAATTTGATATTCACCTTTATCTAATTCATATGTTCTAGCCCCATTATTATTTTTATCATAACAATCATAAGAAGCAAAATCATACAAAGAAAAAGATAATGTAACTTGTTGTTCTTCATTTGGTTTTAACAATTGAGTTTTAGCATAATCCATTAATTTTACATGTGGTTTTTCTATTCCATTTTTATAATATGGTGTAGTTATATAACATTGGACAACTTCTTTACCTGGAACAGCTCCAACATTTTTAACAGTTACTTTTATTTCAATTTTAGCTTTACGATTAGTAATATTTTTTTCTTTTTCATTAAGAAGATTTAAATTGTCAGAAATAATACTATCTACATGCCATTCAAAACTTGTATAAGATAATCCATAACCAAAAGGATAAGATACTACTCCATCATACCCTTTACCATATTCATTCTCTATATCATCAAAATAACCTTCTTTATCGGCAGTTTCATACCAATAATATCCAAAATATATATTTTCAGCAAATGTTAATTGTTTAGTGCTTGTTAAATTAGCACTATTAAAAAAAGTAGGATCTAATTTATGATTATAAGTATAAGTAGAAGACACATGTCCTGATGGATTAATTGTTCCATTTAAAATATTTCCAATTGATTTTGTTCCTACTTGTCCTGGATAACCAACATATAAGCAAGCATCTATTTTATCATTTTTCAAAAACTTTGTTTCAATTGGATTACTTGTATTTAATAAAACAATTACTTTAGAAAAATTATTAGTCACTATTTCAATCATTTTTTCTTCTTCAGAAGATATTTGCAAATATGTTCTTGAACTATCAGTAGGTAATTTGTATTTAGGTTGATCCATATGAATATCAAATTGTTCGCCACCATATCGCATAATAGTAATAATTGCAATATCTGAAAAATTTTTAGCATCATTAATTAATTCTTCAGTATAAAATGAGCTATCAGGTTCAACAATTTGGCATATACCACCAGTTCCATTATTTTCACAAATTCTTTTTGGACAATATTCTGTATATTTATTAAATAATTTTTCATTAACTTTAAAGCCTGTTTCTTCTAACCCTTTTTTTAAAGGAACTCTTGTTTCATCATTAACAGGAGCAGCTCCAGAACCACCACCAGTTAACAAAAATCCATTATCAGTTGAAGCCCATCCAAATAAATTAACATTGGTTTCGTTCTTGCTTAATGGTAAAGTATTATTCTCATTTTTTAATAAAACCATTCCTTCATTATTAATTTTTTCTACTAATTCTTTACCTTTTGAAAGTGCATTTTGAACATGTTCACCATTAAAGGATGTTCCATCACCACATAATAAAGATGTAATCTGATTACTCCATTGAGCACATAAAACATTTCCTACGATTAATGCTGTTAATATTATTCCCATAAAAGAGAATATGACATAATGTATTGGTTTAGGTTTATTTATCTTCATTTATTTTTGCTCCTATATTAAATAATCTATTATAATTTTATCAATGTTTATTGTCATATCAGCATTACCACCCCAAGGATGAGTTGGGCATGGATAATTAGGACATTGAAATTCTAAAACAATTGTATTATCTCCGACTTTTAAATCTATATCTAATAATGTTTTTGTCTCCCATTGAGTAAAGCGTTCATCCCATCCACCTTTCTCATATTCTTGGCCTTTAAAATAAATATCATTAGGAATAGCCACTTGTTTTCCATTAACCTTCATTGTAAATATTTTATTAATTTCAGCATCGCCAATATCTTTTGGATTACCACTTGCATCATAATTTAAAACATAATTACTGCAAGCTATCATATTTAATGATGCTTTTTGTGTGATTTCAGAATTAACATGAAATATCACTTTATCATTTTTATATATTGATCCAAGATAAGAACCTTGATTTTTACCATCCATCTTTGTAGATTCAATTTCAACATAATTACCACTATTTTTATATTCTTCAAATTCATCTGCAACTAAAGAATTATTATGTTCTGCTTCAATAATAATTTTTTTATTAACTGTTTTTCCACAATTAGCACAAGTACCTATATCATTTTCCCATATTAGATTATGCCCCAACATGGATATAATAGGTAACGAAGTAATTTCAGTTTTGCATTGTTCATCTAAAAACTTTTTTCCACACACACAAGAATAATATGTACTCATTCCATCAGTTGTACAAGTAGGTTCTTTACCTTCTATTTTATTTAATTTATGAATGTGATTATCATCTATAAAATTAACTTTCAAATAATCTACATTAGCTAACTTTGCATTATTTTTTTCATCATTTGTAGCTATACAAATTAGTTTTACATTATTAAATCCTTGTTCAATATTAAACTCTCCAAGATTTACAAGTTTCCAATTAGCAAAAATAGAATAACTTCCTTTTTTATCAAGTGTCCATTCCATTCCTTCTAATTTTTCATGAGGAAGAATAGTTTTTTTATTATTTATTTCACAAGAAAATGTTTCATCAAGATAAATATCTCCAGCTTTAGTTGGTGCCCAAGATGATGATCCATCTTCATTAACACCAACTGCTAAAGTATAAGCACTACTTGCATTTAACATTAAATTAGCTTTTATATTTTTATTTGAATAGAAATTAAATGTTAATCCTCTACCATAAGCAATTTCACCCATATAAGTATTATTAGATGCCGTTTCAATATTAGATATACGTGGTGTATCTTCTTTACCAGAACTATTCATAACACCATTACCAATCAAATCTGTATAGAAAAATTCATTTTCATTATTTTCTATTTCTGCTTCTATTAATGAATAATTTCCAAACATCATAAATTCATAATTTTTATCACCATATTCAATAGTAATATTATGTTCTCCAGCACCAATAAAATAATTGGCATCAGTAATTGTTTCATTATTATCTTTAATAATATAATTATCTAATACTTCGATAGATCCATCCAAATTAATGGCTTCAACTTTTAATTTTTCTTTAAAATTAACATATCTTGTTTGACCTTTTTTTTCAATATAAGAATCATCAACACACAATTTATTTATTTTAATATCATCCATAGAAATAACTTCAACTGAATAAATTAAAGAACATCCTTCATAAGTAAATGTAACGTTTTTATCACCTTTAGAGAATTGTTTAGGAAATATTGTATATTCACCATCATATAATTCATCATCAATATTATCAGACCATTTTGCAACAAGTTTAAGACCTGTAGTATCAAAAGATTCACCTACTATATAATTATTTTTTTTAGCTTTTGAAATAACTTCTAATGATGTCACATATGGATCTTCATTATTTTCTTCAAAAGAACTAGAATTAGAATTAGTAATATTAGTTGAACAAGACGATAAAATTATTAAACATAAAAACAAATTAATTTTTTTCATAAGCCTCCAATAAAATAACTAATTTAAATATAACTTTAATATTTTATGTAAAAAATAAAATAATTGTAAGCGGTTAAAAAAGATGTGTGAATGGAAAAAATTTTAAAATATCTCTTTTTTTTATTATTTTTTTAACCGTTTTTTATAATTTTTTTAATATTTTGTTAATTTGACAACATATTTTTAATGTTGTATTATCATTTTGATTGGAGAAATAACATGTTCAAAATTGCAATTATTGAAGACAATATAAATGATTATTCTTTGTTAAAAAGTTATTTAAATAAATTTTCACAAGAAAACAATATTGAATTTAATATTCAACATTTTGAAAATGGAATTAAATTTCTTGATAAATATTCTGCTAATTATGAAATTATATTTATGGATGTAGATATGCCATATATGAATGGATTAGAAATATCCAAAAAATTAAGAAAAATAGATAAATTTGTAATTTTAATTTTTGTAACAAATCTTGCTCAATATGCTGTTAATGGATATGAAGTTGATGCTTTAGATTATATTGTTAAGCCAATTAGTTATTTTAATTTTTCTATAAAATTACAAAGAGCAATTGAAAGGCTTAATAACACATTTGATACTAAAATCAACATAAAAACTAAGGATAAAATAGAAATAATTTCCTGCAAAGATATAATTTATATTGAAGTATTTGACAACAAATTAGTTTTACATACACCGACAAAGACCATTGAAACAATTGGCCATCTTTATGAAATTGAGCAAAAATTAACTAAATGTAGCTTTTTTAGAATAAGCCGATATTATTTAGTTAATATGAATTATGTTTTGGCTATTGAAGGATCATCTGTATTATTAGGAAAAGAAAGTCTACCAATTTCTAGAAGAAAAAAAGTGATTTTATTTCTGCTTTAACTGAATTTTATCAAAATAGAAAAGGTATTTAAGATGTATGAATTAACTGAATTGTTTGTTTATCGCCCTATTTTTATGCTTGAATTATTATTAGGAGAATGTTTTTTCTTTTTATATTTAAAGCCTAGGAAAGGATTATTTTGGAGATTACCATTAGGTATTCTTATTTGTTTTGCCTTTTCTTTTGCTATTCCAATTTTATCATTTGATTCAATTTTTTGTTCTATTTTGTTTTTAACCATGTTTATGGTTACAGTTTTTGTCGCATATTTTATTTTTGATGAGTCATTTAAAAAAATATTTATCTTTGCTATGGGAGGATATACAATTCAACATATTGCTCAAGAATGTTATGAAACATTGATTGTCTTTATACCTCAAAATGTTTCTAATAATGGTGGAATGTATGGTAGTAATATCTTCACAATAGGTGGAAGGATTTGGTTTTTACAGATCTTACAATATACTTTCTATATTCAAATATTTGCTTTAATTTATTGCATTGCATTTATTTATATTAATTTCCAACTAAAAGATAAAGAATCTTTTAAATTAGATACATCTTCTGCTATTTTGTTATCAATATTGTTAATTCCAATAAATATTATTTTTAGTTCTATAATTACATATTCATTAAAAAACTCAGATATTTTGAGTAAATGCGTTTTACATATTTTTAATATATTATGTTGTTTAATAGTGTTATTATTTTTATTTGAATTACCTAAAAGAAAAAAGGCTGAAGCCGATTTACTTGTTTTAAAAAAAATACAATCGCTCGAACAAAAACAATATAAAAACGCAATGGAAAACATGGAAGAATTAAATATTAAATGCCATGATTTAAAACAATTTGCTATTCATTTAAATTCTTTAAAAGGTAATGAAAATATGATTGAAGATTTCAATAAAATAGTAAACGAATATGATTCAACATTTAAAACTAATAACAATGCATTAAATGCAGTTTTAACAGAAAAAAAACAAATATGTTTAAGAAAAAACATTGAATTTACCTGTATTATTAACGGAGAATGTTTATCATTTTTAAACGAAGTTGAAATTTATTCTTTATTTGGAAATTTATTAGATAACGCGATTGAAGCAACTGAAAAAGTCGATCCTAATAAAAGAACAATTAGTCTAAATATTAATCAAAAAGGAAAATTAATTTTAATTTATATTTATAATACTTATCAAGAGAGTCCTAAAATAGAAAACAATAAAATAATGACAACCAAAAAAGATTCTATTAATCATGGTTTTGGATTAAAAAGC
>CAJKZK010000084.1 GCA_905204225.1 uncultured Bacillota bacterium | reverse complement strand
TTCCGATCTTAATAAATCTTCTTTATTTTTCATTAAAGAAAACATTACTTTAAATTCTTTTGCCCCTTTAAAGCCTTTTAAATACCAAGATCCAATTCCTCTAAATTCCATAATAGCCACTCTTTCACCTTTTAAAGATTCTAAAGCACTATAATGTTCTAATAAATAATCCATTTGTTTGTTAATATCTGGTGAAGGTAATATTTTTCCTGTTGATAAATATTCTTTAATTTGAGTAATTAAATATGGATTACCTAAAACTGCTCTACCTAAAGCAATACCATCACATTTAGTGTAATCTAAAACTTCTTTTGCTTTATAAATAGTGTCAATATCTCCATTAGCAATAATAGGTATATCAACATTTTCTTTAGCTTTTTTTATTAATTCATAATTAGCGTTACCAGAATAAAGTTGACTTCTAGTTCGACCATGAATAGTAATCATTTGAACTCCTGCTTTTTGCAATATTTTACAAGTATCCACTACAGTTATTTCTTCTTCATTCCATCCTAATCTAATCTTGCAAGTAACTGGTTTTTTTGAGACTTTTACAATATGTGAAATTGTATTAAATAATTCTTCTTGTCTATCTTTTTTTAACCAACTTGACCCAGCATTATTTTTAGTAACTTTATTAACTGGGCAACCTAAATTAAGATCAAGATAATCATAATTAGCTACTTTTTGTAAAATATTTAATCCATTAATTAAGGATTCTTCACTTCCACCGAATAGTTGGATAGCAACAGGTTTTTCTTGAGTAGTAGTTTCTAGCATCTTAAAAGTCTCTTCATTATGATAATAAAGAGCAAAATCAGATATCATTTCAGATACTACTAAATCGCAACCAAATTTTTTCATAAAATTTCTATATGCAACATTAGTATATCCTGCTAAAGGTGCTAAACAAATTAATGATTTCATAAATAAAAAGGAGAGATCTTTATCTCTCCATTTATTATTTGTTATTTTCTTGATTGTCGTCAACTGGTTTTTCTTCTTCAGTTGATTTTTCTTCAATTTTTGTTTCTTCAGTTGGTTTTTCTTCAACTTTTTCTTCTGCAGTAGTTTTCTTTTCTACTTTAGGCAATTCATCATGATCCATTAAATAAGTAATTTCTTCTGCAGTAATGGTTTCTTTTTCCATTAAGACATTAGCAATAACAATAACTCTATCTTTATATTGATTAATAATATCAATTGCTTTTTTATGAGCTTCTTCAACAATTCTTCTTACTTCAGCATCAATTTCATTTGCAACTTGTAAAGAGAAATTTTTTTGAGCGGATGTATAATCTCTTCCTAAGAAAACAGAGCCTTGATCTTGTTCATATTGAATAGGTCCAAGTCTTGACATACCATATTGAGTAACCATAGCTCTAGCAATTCTTGTTGCAACTTCAATATCATTTGAAGCACCAGTAGATACATCATCAAAGAATATTTCTTCAGAAGCTCTACCACCTAAATAACCAACAATTCTAGCTTCAAGTTCTGCTTTAGACATCAAGAAGCGATCTTCTTCTGGTGTCATTAAAACATGTCCACCTGTTCTTCCTCTTGGAATGATTGTTACTTTTTGAACTTTATCAGAATAAGGTAATTTCATACCAATAATTGCATGTCCAGCTTCATGGTGAGCAACAACACTTTTTTCATGACTTGATAATGATTTATTTGATTTAGCAGGTCCTGCAATTCTTCTATCAATAGCTTCATCAATATCAGCAACTGTAACTTCTGATTCGTTTTCTCTAACAGCTAAAATTGCAGCTTCATTTAAGATATTAGCTAAATCAGCTCCAGAGAATCCAACAGTTCTTTTTGCAATATTAGAGAAATCAACATCTTTTGAAATCTTTTTATTTTTAGCATGAACTTTTAAAATAGCTTCTCTGCCTTCTTTATCTGGAAGATCAACTGTAATTTTTCTATCAAATCTTCCTGCTCTAAGAAGAGCTGGGTCAAGAACATCATCACGGTTAGTAGCAGCAATAACAATAATACCAGCATTATCACTAAATCCATCCATTTCAACAAGTAATTGGTTAAGAGTTTGTTCTCTTTCATCATTTCCTCCACCCATACCTGTTCCTCTTTGACGTCCAACAGCATCAATTTCATCAATAAAAATTAAACAAGGTGCAGTTTGTTTAGCTTTTTTAAACATATCTCTAACTCTACCAGCACCAACGCCAACAAACATTTCAACAAAGTCAGAGCCAGATATAGAATAGAATGGAACTTTAGCTTCACCTGCAACAGCTTTAGCAAGTAAAGTTTTACCTGTTCCTGGTGGGCCTACTAAAAGAACACCTTTTGGTAATTTAGCACCAAATTTAGAATATTTTTCTGGTTGTCTAAGATAATCAACTAATTCAACCATTTCCGCTTTACATTCATCACAACCTGCTACATCATCAAATCTTACATTAGAAGCATCTTCTCTTCTAGCACGTGAACGATTAAAATCAAGAGCAGAATTATTTGATTTATTAATAGAATTTGACATTCTTGAGAATAAAAATAAAATTAATACAATTCCAATTCCAGAAATTAAAAGAGACGGAAAATAATCACTCCAAAAATTTCCTTCATAAGGATCAACTCTTTTCACATTTGTAAAATATGTTTTTCCTGAAGCATCTTTTCTATTACTTACAACATATTCAAGAGCAGAATTATATGAAGCATAATCTATTGTAAATGAGAAAGTAGTATTCTTTTCACCTTCAACAGCATGGCCTGAAACACTAATTAAGCCTGAACTAGGTTTTTTAGATATTGTTAAATCTTTAATTGTATAAGTATACAATGCAGATTCTTCTAATTTTTTATTAATTAATTCTTCATTTCGACTATCTAAATCATAATCAGATAATTTTAAAGCATTTTCACTTGTAATACCACTTGCTTGAGGTTTTGAAAAGCCTCCAAAAGTAACAAGTAAAACTATAATAATGCCAAAAATTAATAAATATGGTAGAATAAACGAAAATATATTACCGGTTTTTTTCTTATCCATTTGTCCTCTCCTTTGACTTTTATAAATAAATTTATAATCGCAGTTCGCGATTAAGTAATTATATCATGTTTTTTTTAGTTTTTACAATAAATAGATTATCTTCATCAAAATCCTTTCTAGGAATAAAAATTATCTCATTTTTATTATTGACAATCATTGGCCAATATAATCTTTTTAAGTATGGAATTTTTTCATCAATTAATAATCTATTTATATTTTTATGTATTTTTCCAATTTTAATTTTTTTATTTTTATCCACAATTGTAATTGTTAATGGATAACTATCTTTTTTTATATAAAATTTATTAGGATTAGTCAATAAATCAAAATAAATAAATTCATTTTCAATAATCGTTGGTTTTTCTACTTTTATTAAATAATGGTATTTTAAATTTTTAATAATACTTAATTTATTATATTCTTTAATTAATTTATATTCATCATTTAAATCAATAATTACATTACCATTTTTCTTTAATTGATTTTTTATTTCTTTTAAACGATTTATTGATAATTCTAATTCTATATAATTGTTTACAAATTTAAAGATTAATCTGCTAAATTCTTCTTCATTCAATTTGTTAATATTATCTAAGTTTATTTCATTACCATCAATAAATGTATCTATTTTTTGATTAATTTGATTTATTCTTTGATTTTCTAAATTAATCTTTTTAAGTACATCTTTTCTTTCATTATCATTTAAATTATTAATAATATTTTTTCTTAAATAATTTCTTTTTAAATTAATATCATCATTAGTATAATCAATAGAAAATGGTATTTTATTTTCTTTACAATAATTTAATAAATCAATTTTTTTATAATCTAATAATGGTCTAATTATTTTAACATCTTTAATTTTATTTATATGTTTTAAACCATAATAAGAAACATAACCTCTTTGTTTTTGTAATAAATATGTTTCTATTAAATCATCTTGATGATGACCAACAAAGCAACCATCAGCATGATATTTATTAACCATTTCTTTAAAGAATAAATATCTTTCTATTCTAGCCCAATTTTCAAAATTACCATTTTTTTCTTGATAAAAACATTTTTTAATTTCTAGTTTATAATTTAATTTTTTAACATAATTAACAACCATTTCTTGTTCTTCTTCAACATTATTACGATGATGATAATTAACAAAACAAACAATTAAAGAATATTTTTCTTGATAAAGCATATTTAGTAACGCCATAGAATCTGGTCCACCTGATAACGCAATTAAATATAATTTATCTTTATTACAATTTTCTAAATTCATAATTATATTTTAAATACTAAGTTCTTTTTTGTAAATTATTAACCTGATTTTCTTTTTGAAATTCTTTTATTTTTTCTAATTTTATTACTATTAAAGTCTTATCATCTTCAACTTCTCTTAATTTAGCTAATTTTTCATTTAATAAAGAACATATTTTTTCACTACTAAATAAATAATTTTCTTTTAATATTTCTAAAATAATATTTTCTGGTTCTTGCATATAACCATCACTCATAAAAATTAAAATATCATTATTATATAATTCTTTTATTAATGATTCAGTTTTTATTTCATATAAAATACCTAAAGGAGGAGTATTACTTTTAAATTTAAATAAATTATTATTTCTAAATAAATATGTATCAAAAGATCCACATTTAAAAATTTCCATTTCTCCTTTAATTAAATCAATATCCACATAATCAAGAGTCGCATACATTTCTTCATCTATTTTAGTCTTTAATAATGTATTAACATTTGTAATTTGTTTAGAAATATCTTTTTCAATTTTACGATAACTATTTAAAGCATTAACCATAAAAAATGAAACGTTTTGAGAATTTTTATTATGTCCTATTCCATCTGATAATAATAAATAATAATGATTATTTTCTATATAATTTAAATAACTATCACCATTATAATCACCATTAGTACCATAACTAATAATGCTTTTATCTAATCCATATAATGGTTTACTAGATAAAGAAACTTGATACATTCCTAAAGATAATATATAGAACATATCTTCTAAATAATAAGTTTTTTTCATGCAATTAGATATTATTGTCATTACTTTTGTTATTTCATTTTTATCTTGTAAAGCTATTTGAAAAGTTAAATTATCTTCTCCAATACTTATTTCATCTAATTTATAATGATATGCTTCTAATTCATCAATTAATATTGTTTTCTTTTTAGTAATAATTTCTGATTGAGAAAACAAATTTCTTAAAGGTTTATAAATATTTTCTATTTCTTGTTTATAAATATCATTTTTGTTTTTTATTTCATCATGAAATTTCTTTTCATTATTTAAAGTTATTTTATTTACTCTTATTTGTCTAATTATTTTATATGGATATAAACAATCATTAAAAATAATATTTTTATTTTCTTTAGTAAATTCTTCACTTAAACTTTCTTTAATAACATTAATTAATAAGCATTCTTTTCTTTTTTCACAATCTTTACAAACTTTATTTTCCATAATAGAAAGAGTTTTATCTATTGGAGAATAATTTGTTTCAATATTAGTAGTTAAAACAATATCTAAATAATTAATAATATTATTAATATTTTCATTTACTTCTTCAAGACGATCATTATTTTCTTTCATTTCAAATGTTTCTTCTCGATTAAATAATTCACTAATTTTATTTATCCATTTATTAGGAATAATTAAACTTAACAAAATTGAAATTAAACCTTGATAAAAACTAGGCTCAAGATAAAATTTATCACTCATATATAAATAAATAATGACATAAGAAAATATATAAATAGGTAAAACAAATTTCTTATTTAAAAAAATAGAAATCAAACTAGGTATTAATAAAGAAATAATTAATAATTTAGATCCATTTTGTAAAAAATAAATAAATAAGCAACTTAAAATAATTGCTAAACTTCCTTCAATAGAAGAAGAAATTTTACATATTAAAACATGCACTAATCTAACAATTACCAAATAAATAACATTAATTCCAAAAAACAATATTGAAATAGTAGATAAAACAATTACTTTAGCTTTTCCTTCAAATTCTTTAGAAGGCTCAACTAAACATTTTTCTAAATTTAAATAACCATATAATAAAATACATGAAGATAAAAAACTAATTATTAAATTAATAATATTTTCAAAATTAAAATTTTTAATTAAATATAAAACAATAAATGTAATATTAGCTAAAATAAATGGACCATATTTTTTAAAAAAGCCTTCCTTTTTTATAAAGCAAAAAACTAAACAAAACAAAAAGAAACTTAAATTAACTATGACTATTTCTATACCATAAGGAACATTTATTATTAATCCAGTAATAATCGTAGTTACTACAACAAAAATATAATTATTTATTCCTCTAATATAACTTAAATAAATAATAACTAATAAAAATGGATTAAACAAATAAGAATCTGAAATAAGCGTAACTAAAATAGAAACAATAATAAAAATACATAATTCTAAATAATGACTACTTTTAGAATAAATTAAAGAATATTCACCAACTTTTTTCATATCATAAATATAAATCTTCTAAAATGAAAAAAATGGTGAATTTTGTCATTCACCATCAATTAGTTATTTTTATTTATAATCATCATCTATATAATCTTCATAAACATGCCCTTCTAAATCATCAATTTTCACATGTCCATAATCATTTGTATACATATATGTATGTCCTTCATCATCTTTAATCCAACCCATTTTTTGAGGCAATATTGCAGAAACAACAAATAAAATACCAAAAATAACAATAATCGCAGAAATAATTTTTGCACCTAATGCAAAAATATTTGGAATAATTATATTACCTAAGAAATAACCTCCTATTAGCAAAGCTAAACTTCCAATTCTCTTCCATAACTTAACTCCCCCCAATATATGGTATTTTCCTTAACATAGTAAATATAAACAAATAATAAAAATAATATATAATTGGTGAAATATAAAATATAGCAGTATAAACAGCTTTAGTTATATCATCTAAGCTTGTATTTAATAATGTATTTTCTAAATGAGCATTTAATTCTTTAACATATAAATAATAAAATATTCCATCTAATACAATAAATATAATTCCAAATAACCATTGTAATTTATGACTATAACTTACTCTTCTATTAAATATAGGCAAAATAATACTTGCCATATAAACTAATGGGCCAATTAAAATAGCTTTTTGAAACGCTCCAAAAATTGGTTCAATATCATTTCTTGATACTGTATCATTTAATATAACACCATATTCATTAAACCAATTAATAACATCACTAATATTATCTTTTGGTTCATTATTAGATCCAATTTTCGCTAATAAATTTAATCCCATTGGGCCTAAAAGCCAAAATAAAAATGGTGGTAATACCACTACACAAGCAATAATTATTGAAATTGTTCTACTAGATACACTATCATTTTTGTTTCTCATAATTATATATCTCCTAATCTATATAAATATAAGATTTACATTTTTATTAAGTCAATATTGATAATTTATCTTGGCACTTAATTGGCAATTCATATAAGATTATTATTTAATATTTTTATAATAAAATAACAATATATAATTTTTTCACTACTTGTAATATAAGTGAATCCTACTAATTTGTTAAGTATA
>CAJKZK010000083.1 GCA_905204225.1 uncultured Bacillota bacterium | reverse complement strand
TGTTACTGGAGTTCAGACGTGTGCTATTCCGGTCTATATTTATATTAAATAATGAAAGTTAAAAATTAATAAATGTATTTTATATTTTTTATTGCACTAAAACTATAATTAAATATTATTCATTTATTTTCCAATAACCACCATTATTAGATCCTACTCTTTCAATAATTTTATCGTTTTTCAATATTTTTAAATTCTTTTTTATACTTGCTACAGCTAAGTTAGTTTCAATCATTATTTGAGGAATAGTTATATTTGGATTATTTCTTATTAATTTTATAATAGTTTCTTGAGATTTATTAAATTTTTTAGAAGTATTTGAATTTGTTATTTCAAATGAATTTACATTTATTTTATTAAATGGAATTGTAACAACAATTCTATTTCTTTCTATCTTAATAGCATCTTTACCATATTTACTAACTATTTTAGGAACGCCTCTACCAGATCTTTCACTAATTCTTAATTGTAAAAATATTGAAGCTAATATTTCATTGACTGGTATACTTGCACCACTATAAAAGCCATCAACATCTTGATCAAGTGCAAGTCCACCATGTGATAAGATTTCAATTCTATCTGTGAATATACTGATTTGAGGTCCATTTAATGTTAACCATTTATTATGAATAAACGCATTTAAAATAGCTTCATGGTACGCTTCATAATCAAATAAAGGAACATCAATTCTCTCTGATATTCTATTTCTTTCATCTGCTTGAATAATATTAATTGCATCGCCATATTCTAATATTTTATCCATAGAATATAAAATACAAGTATTTCCAAATTCTTTTACTGAATATAATGGAGCCGATTTATCAATACCACTAAATATTGAAACTCTAATAGGAATTTCGTTTTGATCTGATAAAATGTATGCCATTATATTATATTTATTATCCTTGTTTTTTAATTTTAATGTTTTTTCAAAAGTATCATGTCTTAAAGTTAATCCTTTAGCTCCATAATACATAAATAATTTTTCAAAGGTTAATTCTTGAGCGTAATCAGGAGCCGCTACATTTACAATAGTTGGATATCCATTAACTAATGTGTTATTTAATTTAATCTCCCATTCAGGATACTTACTTAATTTTTCTTTACTAGATCCAATTCTTATAAATGCTTCATTTTTAAATTTAGTGACTATAGATTTAGATTGAGGAATAATTAACATAACAATCCTTGCTTCATTATATTTAAACTCAATAGTTTCAAAAGAAATTTTTGGAGTTAAATTTCTTGCTAAATAATGTTTATATGGTTCATTATCAATGTCTTTATTGAAATTAACTGTTGTTCCAACTACTTCTTTTGTTGCATCATTAACTCCCCATACAATATAGCCAAATTCTTTTCCACAAAGAGCAGCACCATTTGCAATGGCAGATATATATTCTCCAATTTCATCTTTAGAAAACCAATTTTCTTTAAAATCAAGCCATTCATATTCATCTTTATAACTTAATAATGTTTCTAGTAAATCAATATATTTATCCATATAGCACATTCTCCTCTTTAGTTTTAGTATACCAAAAAGTATACCAAAAAGTATACCAAAAAGTATACCAAAAATCGGCAAGCGTCATTTTGATAAAATCAAACTTGAAATATATATTTACAATCATTTATTTCATCAATTGTAGAAAATAAATAATATTAATTTTTTTAAATGTCACTTTCAAAAGTATTTTTATAATTACATTAAAAGATCAAAAAAAACTAATTATCAAACTTATAAAAGCTTTAATATCACACAAAAGTGATAGATTCATTTTTTAGTAAAAAATTAAAAACATTCTAGTTTTTATTGCCACAAAATGTTAAGTAAGCAAAATTAACAAGTTAATTTAAATACTCCATTATTTATTTCAATTAATATTTATACTAATAATAGCTAAAATTAGGCATTTTTAAATTGTTTTATTTTAAATAAATTATTTATTCTCTTTTTTTCAACTTTATAACCAAATACAAAAGTATACCAAAAAGTGTACCAAAAGTATACCAAAAAGTATACCAACATTTGCTTAGTCTACTTTCGATATAATCAAATAAATATTAAAAAAATTAGAATATTGAAACCAAAAAAATAGTTTAAAATTAATGAAAACTCAATAAAAATTATATTAAGTTTTATTTGAAAATATCACTTTAAAAAGAAAAAATGTCACTTTAAAATTTTAATGATATTAACTTACTAATTAACGATTAATTAATTAGGAATTGATTCTAATAAAAGTGGTCGAATGGTCGAATAGCGGTCGATTAGTGGTCGAATCCTTATAAAAGTGGATGAATAGTGAACGATTAAGTGGTCGAATGGTCGAATAAAGTGGACGAATGGACGATTGAGTGGACGATTCAGCATAAAAGCGAACGATTCTTTATCAATAAACATAATATCGCATTTCTTTCTTTACAAAGATTTTTAATAAGACTTATACAGTTTTTAATCTAACAAGACACTCAAACATTTAATAATTAATTTTTAAAAACACTGATAGACCAGACGCTTCATCATTATCAATTTTTATATTGTTAATATCATAATTAATGCCTTTAATAAAAATAAAAGATGAAATTAAAACAATTTTATGAGATCCCGTTCCATCGTTTAACCATAATGGGACCAGAAGCTTCAGTATATGTTTATAATAATGGTCAAGAAAATTATGCAATTAACTTTGCTCAATTAACTCAAAAAGATAGATCATTTTTATTAGGAAGAGAAAAAATAGATAATTTTGATTATTCTATGTTAAAAGGAAAAACAATTATTGGAGGAAGAAAAGGTGGTATGCCAGAAATGACTCTTGAACATGTTTTAAAAAAGAATGGATTAACAATAACTCAAAACGGCAAAGATAAAAATGCAGATGTTAATATAAGAGTTGATGTCTCTTTTGATGCTACATCTGGAGTTTTTGTCGCAGGTGAATCAGATTATGTAACTGCATTTGAGCCAACTGCTTCACAAATTGAAGCTACTAAAAAAGGATATATAGTTTCTTCAATTGGAAAAGATTCTGGTATTGTGCCTTACACTTGTTTTTCTTCAGTTAAATCATATTTTGAAGGTAACAAAGATAAATTAAAAAAGTTTACAACTGCAATAAAGAAAGGTTTAGATTATATAAACAATACTGAAACAAATAAGATTATTGAATATTTAAAGCCAAGCTTTCAAACATCAAAAGATGATGAAATAGAATCAGTTATAAATAATTATAAAAAAATTGAAGCATGGCCAAATAAACTTGGATTTACCCAAGACAACTTTAATAAATTAATCGATATTGTTAAAGAAGCTGGTGAACTAGATAAAGATACAAAAATTCCATATGATAAAATAGTTACTAATGAAATGATAAATTAAAAAGGAATGATAAATTTCATTCCTCTTTATTATTATTTTTTACTTAATTCTTCAGCTTTACATACTAATGAATAGAAATCATTTTTTAACATATCTTTTTTAAAATCATCATATTTATTATAAATATCTTTAATGTGTGTATAAGATGATGTGCCTTTATATTTTGAATTTCTCAACAATAAACCAAATTCAGCAACTAAAGATGCAAATATATGATTTTTAGATGGAGATAATGTATATTCCCCATTATTCATTTTTATTTCTTTTGTTTCATTTATTTCTACATCTTTATATTTAAAATCTATTGAGAATAAATCTTCTTCTTTATCAGTTATTATTTCATATAAAGCAATTGTAGTTCTATTAGAATATATTTCACCAGCATCTTTATTTTCATCATTAAATTCTTCATCACTCATAAGTCTATTTTCATAACCAATAAGACGATATTTATTAATTTTTTCTTGATTAAAAGTAATTTGAATTTTAGCGTCTTTACCAACAATTTGTAATATAGAAGAAATATCTCCATTAAATAATCTGGACATTTCTAATTCACTATCAATATAAAAGACATTTCCATTGCCATTTAAAGCAAGTTCTTGCATCATTTTATCTTTATAATTACCCATTCCAAACCCAAAACAAGATAAAGATATTCCACTTTTTAATTCTTTTTTTATTAGTTCTTTTAATTCATCAGATGAAGAAATTCCAACATTAAAATCACCATCTGTTGCAAGAAAAATTTGATTTATTCCACCTTCAATATAATAATCTTTAGCTAATTTATATGCGGTTTGAATTCCACTTTGGCCATTTGTTGTCCCTGAAGCATTAAGAGAAGAAATAGCTTTTTTAATTTTATTTTTTTCTGATCCATTAACTCCTAATAAAACAACTTTTTCATATCCAGAATATGTTACAATTGATACTTTATCATTTTCATTTAACTTATCCACTAATAAAGAAAAACTTTGTTTTAATAAAGGTAATTTATCATTAAAATTCATTGAGCCCGATACATCAATTAATAGAACAATATTATTTCCATTAAGATTATTATATTCAACTTTTTTAGTTTTAACTGCAATTGAAGCTAATTTAGCTTCATTATTCCAAGGGCAATTACTAATTTCTGAAAATAAATTAATATCTTCATTTTCGTTCATTTGATAATCATAATCAAAATAATTTATCATTTGTTCTATTATTACTTGATTAAATTCTGGTAATTTATTTTCATTCAAACATTTTCTTATATTAGAATAAGCTGCTCCAGATGAGTCAAGACTAAAAGATGATGTCGGTTTATCTAATGGGTTAATATAATCATTTTCTTCAATTGATAAATATTCATCATTATTTGTATTATAATCATATCCATAATATCCATTTTCTTGATAACAATTTAAATTAGATGAGCAACTTAAAAGAAAGAATAAAATAGGTAACAATATTATTTTTTTTGTATGTATAAATAAAACTCCTTATTTTTTTAAGATATCGTAAGTAGTTATAAATTTATTAAATTCTATTTCTTTTCCGTCAAACCCTTTAATTAAATTGTCATGTTTTAATAATTCATATTTACACATTGGTAAAGTAAAATATGATGCTTTATGCGTATTTAATTCTATTAAAATAAAAGGAATATATAAATCAACAATTACAACATTCAATTCTTTTTTATTAGGATTATTAACATTAAACAAACATGTTTCTTCGTATCCATTTTCTTTAATGACTAAATTATTATTTTTATATTCATCTTTTATTATTTCTAAATTAGATAAAATAATTTGATAAACATCATTAATTAAATCATTATCCATTTTATTATTAAATTTATATGTATAAGTATAATTATATTGAACTATTGCTTGAGTTTGGTTTATTTTTCCAAATAATTCTTCATAATAATAAACTAAATTATTAGAATAATATTTTTGTAAAAATAATGTATATTTATTATTAGTAAACAATTCAATATTTTCTTTTCCAGAAAAAATACTTCCAGGATTAGTAGCGTTATTATTACTACAACTAGTTATCAACAAACATGACATAATACATAAAAGTAATTTATTTTTCTTCATATTAATTTCCTTTAAATATTTTTTATAGTTCCATTAATCTTATCAACACGATAATCATAAGCAAAACCTTTATATTCTTTAAAATCAGTTATTTCTTTTATTGGTTCAATTTTTAAAGAATAATATGTTTCATTAGAAGAATCAATTATCACTTCATTTTTTAAATTCATATAAGATATCAAAGCATTTTGATTATTAGTATTAATATAATAATATTCAACAAAAGACGTAAAATTAACACTAATTTCTCCATTAAAACATTCTTTATTTAAGAGTTCAATTTTACCATAGATATATAATTTATCATTTTCATTAGTACTACGATAAATAGGAGTAATAACAAGATAATTTTGATAATTATCTTCGTTTAAGTAACAAACATCATTATCTTTTTTTATATTTTCAAATAATATATATGAAGATGTTCCAATCAATAACAAAGATAAAATAGAAATTAAAATAATCCAAATTATTGGTTTCTTTTTTTCTACAATTTTAATCGGATCAATTTTCATCACTTCTCCAGCGTACAACTCGTCAGTTGTAACTCCTAATGCTTTTGCTAGCAATGGCATTAGACTAACATCTGGAAGAGTTTCTCCAACTTCCCATTTAGATACAGCTTTATTAGTAACTCCAATTTTTCTACCTAGTTCATCTTGGGTTAAATGATTAGCTATACGTAAATTATAGATAAATTCACCAAATTTGTATTTATCCATCTTGCCCTCCCTAATTTCATTATACATAAAAAAGTATAATTTGTTGCTAGAACATAGTCTCTTAACAAGAGAATGTAACATTTATAATAAAATTTTAATACGTTTTCTAACTAAAATCATCTATTATTTTTTTATATCGTTTTCTAAAAACGTAATATTTAATTTAAATAAATTATCTTTATATTCAAAATTAACTATACCATCATATTTTTCACAAATATATTTTATACTTTTTGTGCCAAATCCATGATAGTTTTTATCATTTTTAGTAATAGGTAAGCAATCATTAAAAGAAATATCTTGCGAACAATAATTTTCAATAGAAATTAATATAACTGCACCGATTTGTTTTACTAATATATTTAAATATCTATTCTCTTTTTCTTCTTTTGACAATGAGCTTATCGCATTATCTAAAGCATTTTCAAATAATGAATATAAATCAACATCTTTCATAAAAGATAATAATTTACCATCTACCATAGCAACAAAATTAATATCATTTTTTTGTGCTTGCAATCCTTTATCAGTAAGAATAACATCTAAAGAAATGTTACCAGTTTTAATTGAACAATTATATAATTCAACTTGATTTTCTATTTCTTTAATAATTTCTTTTTGAGTATTTTGATCATTGGAATAATTATATGTATCAATTAATTTTTTAAAATCATGAATTTTCATATTGATTAAATCAATGTTATTTTTTGTTTGATTAAATTGAGCTTCTTTATTATGTAATAAAGAATTTAAAATTACTTTTTCCAATTTTAAATTTGTTTTCTCTACTACATTTAAAGAAATACTTAAAATAAAAATACATAAAACCATATCATAAAAATATGAAGTATTAAATGAACTTGATTCATAAGCATACCTATACATGCTTACAACATAAACAATAATTATACTAATAATAGATATTAAAAAAATAAATTGATTTTTAACTTTAATCCCACCTACTTTTTTAAACCTTTTTATAAAAGTAAAATATACTATTATATCTGTAATAATAGGAATACAAATATAAATTGAAAAAGAAAAAAACCAACCAAAAGAATAAAAACTATTAAATACTGTATAAAAAAACAATATTATATTATCTGTACTATGTTGCACTGTATAAGATAATGTTGAATAAAAAATTAATTCTCGAGCTTTAACATCATAACATATATATATAACAAGCATTGATAATAAAAATATAAAGAAAAAATTTAGATGAAACCAATTAAATAATGTTATATAGTTATCATAATAATTTAATAATATACTAATTCCTACATAACCTAAACTTGATAAAATTAATCTTAAACAATATTTATTTCTTTTTTTTAATAAAGTTGCAAATAAAAATTGTAACACTAATAATGGTAAAGCATATCTAATAAATATTAAAATATACATCAATAATTCATCACTCATAAATTCCTACCTATATATTCATTTAAAGAAATTAAAACTTCTTTTCTTTTATTTCTACTTAATTGTAATTCTTCATTATTAATAAAAAGCGAATTATTTGTTATTTTCTTTATAAATTTTAAATTAACTAAATAACAATTATTACTTCTTATAAAGCCTTTGTCTTTTAATTCAATCTCCACATCTTTCATTGATTTTCTTATAGTAATAATTCCATCAGAAGTATGAAAATATAACAAA
>CAJKZK010000082.1 GCA_905204225.1 uncultured Bacillota bacterium | reverse complement strand
TAAAAAACAACTGTATTATTTTCAAAATGATCTATTGAAGCAGCACTGACAACTTTAATTCCCGCATGTTCAATTCTATCTCTACCACCTTGAAATCTTTTTTCAACAACTACTGCTACTCCAGCAATTTTACTATTAGCTTGATGACACAAATCAATTAAACCAAATGCAGCATTACCTTCTGCTAAAAAGTCATCAACTATCAAAATATTATCTTCATTAGATAAAAATCTTTTATCAACAGAAATTACATTATCAACATTTTTAGTAAATGAGTGAACTCTAGCTGTATAAATATTTTTTTCATCAACAATTTTTGATTTTGTTTTTTTAGCAAAAACAACTGGAATATTTCCTAAACATTGAGAAACACCAATAGCAAAAGCAATTCCACTAGTTTCAATTGTTAAAATTTTTGTTATATTAGCAAAATGAGAAGCTAAATATTTTGAAATATTATTCAATAAATTCACATCAATTTGATGATTAATAAAAGAATCTATTTTTAAAATTTCATTATTTATTATTTTTCCATCTTGCATAATTCTTGTTTCTAATTCTTTCATTTTTTTACCGCCTTAACAAGTGCATATTAACACTTTAAAATAATAATTTAAACCTAAAAATTAATTTTTATTATTAATTTTCATCATAATTATCTAAATAACTATAATGTTTTCCTTTCTCTTTATAGCCTAAAATCATATCTAAAGTTACATTATCTGCACTTTTAAAAATATTTTTTTCAACTTGAGGATTATAATTTTTAACTAATTCTTTGATTAATTGTTTAGTCGCATATCTTTGAGATCCACCACCACCATTATCACAAACAGCACAATTTTCTGTAAATCTACAAGCACATTGAATAAATTGTAAATGATGATAATTTTTCCATGAAATAATATCTTTTTCTCTAATTAAATACATAGGTCTAATTAATTCCATGCCTTCAAAATTAGTTGATTTCAATTTTGGTAACATAGTTTGAAAAGAACCAGAATTAAGTAAATTCATTAAAGTAGTTTCAATAACATCATCATAATGATGACCTAATGCTATTTTATTACATCCCATTTGCTTAGCAAAATTATATAAAGCCCCTCTTCTCATTTTTGCACATAAAAAACATGGACTTCTATCTTGAGAATTTGCTATTTCAAAAATATTACTTTCTACAACTTTAGCAGGAATAGATAACTTTTGTAAATTATTTAAAATAGTTTGTAAATTAATTTCATTATATCCTGGATTCATAACCAAATATTCTACTTTAAAATCAAAATCTGAATGTTTTTGTAATTGCATAAATAATCTAGCCATAAGCATAGAATCTTTTCCACCAGAAATACATACACATATATGATCATTTGGTTGAATTAATTGATATTCTTTAATTGCAGCGACAAATCTTGACCACAATTTAGCACGATATTTTTTAGTTATTGATTGTTCAAATTCATCTATCATTTAATTAACTCCTTTATTACTTTTATTAATTGTTCTGCTTCTTCAATAGTTACTAATTCACTTAATGATATTCTAAATGATGAAGAAGCTCTTTTTTTATCTTTATAAATAGCCATTATAATTTTTGAAGGTGTATTTTTAATTGAGCAAGCTGATTTTTGACTAACACATATATCATGTTCATTTAAAAAATCTACACTTTGTCGGCCTAAAAAACCATCAATAGAAATATTAATAATATATGGATTAGTAAATGAATTAATCTTAATTTTATTAATTTTATTTAATTCATTTAAAATATATTTGTTAATATTATTAACTTTTATATAATTTTCATCTAATGAAGAATAAGCTAATTCTAAAGCTTTTTCAATAGAAGCAATTATTCCTAAAGGAACAGTTCCACTTCTATAAATAGAATCACTTTCTCCTCCATGAAATAAAGGTGTCAATATAGTATTTTTTCTTTTAATCAAGCATCCACTTCCAATAATTCCACCAAATTTATGAGGAGCAAAACTAACAAGTTCTAAATAAGAAAAATCTAATTTAAATTTACCTATTGCTTGAGTAGCATCTACTAAAAAATGAGCATTACTAGTTTTTATTACTTCACTTATTTTTTTATAATCATGCATTAATCCTGTTTCGCCATCAACTAAAATTACACATACTAAAATAACATCATTAGTTAATTTTTCTTTTAAATCATTTAAATCTATTTGACCATTATTTAGTGTTTTAATAAATTCCACAATAAACCCATTATCTTTTAAATAACCTAATGTACCATTAACTGAACTATGTTCAAGTTCACTAACCAATATTTTCTTACCAAATCCAGAATAAGATGAACAAATCCCTTTAATAGCTAAATTATTAGCTTCAGTAGCAGAAGAAGTATAAATAATAGAATAATTATCATCTAAAGACAAAATATCTTTAATTTTATTATTTAATTCATTATATTTTTCTTTTGATTTTATTCCTAATTTATGCGAAGAATTATAATTACCATAATAATTTAATTCAACATCAACTAAAGCATCAAGAACTTCTTTTTTAGCAGGATAATTAGCAGCATAATCTAAATAAATCATCTTTTTAACTCACTTCTTGCCACTGAATTAGTTAAATCTCTAACTACTTCTGAAGCAATTAATAATCCACAAGCAGTAGGAACAAAAGCATTACTTCCAGGTATAGCTCTTCTACCTTTAGGACAAGTGCAATGTGTTTTGCAACTAATAGTAGGATCTTCTATTGGTCTAAGAGGTTTCTCTTTAGAATAAACAACTTTCAACTTTTTTACTCCTCTTTTTTTTAATTCATGACGCATCACTTTAGCTAGAGGATCCATTTCTGTTTTATATATATCGCTAACAATAAATGCCATTGGATTAACTTTATTGCCTGCACCCATTGAACTTATAACTGGTATATTATTTTCTTGAGCTTTTAAAGCAATAGCAATTTTTGCTGAAACTGTATCAATTGCATCAACAATATAATCATATTGAGTAAAATCAAATTCATCTTGATTTGATGGCAAAAAAAAGCATTGTCTAGTTTCAACTTTAGCAGATGGATTAATACTTAATATTCTTTGTTTCATCACATCAACTTTATATTTACCTACTTCATTAACTGTTGCTAAAATTTGTCTATTGCAATTAGTTAAACAAACTTTATCATCATCAATTAAAGTAAAATTATTAACTCCACTTCTTGCTAAAGCTTCTACAACATATCCACCTACTCCACCAATACCAAAAACAGCAACATGTGCTTTATATAAAATATCCATAGCATCTTTACCATATATAAGTTGAGTTCTTGAAAATTGATTAAGCATATTATTCTCCTAAAACATTATCACTCTATCACGATATATATTTTTTTTCTATAAAATTATTTTTATAATTATTATTTTTTTAAAATAATGTGATATAGTTAGTTATAACAAAAGGAGAAATAATTATGTCATGTACAACAATTTTAGTAGGAAAAAAAGCAAGTTATGATGGTTCAACATTAATAGCGAGAAATGATGATTCACCAACTGGAGTTTTTACAAGTAAAAAATTAATGATAATAGAAAGAAATAAACAACCAAAAATATATAAATCAAAAATATCAAAAATTAGTATTCCTCTACCAGACAATTCTTATAGATTTACATGTATGCCTAATGTAAAAAATGATGAAGGAATATGGGGTGCATGTGGAATAAATGAAAAAAATGTTGCAATGACTGCTACAGAAACAATTACATCTAATCCTAGAGTTTTAGGAGCAGATCCATTATTAAAAAATAATAATCATGTTCAAGGAATTGGTGAAGAAGATTTAGTAATGTTAGTGTTACCTTATATTAATTCTGCTAAAGAAGGTGTCATTAGATTAGGAAAATTATTAGAAGAATATGGAACTTATGAATCTAATGGTATTGCTTTTTCAGATCAAGATGAAATATGGTGGTTAGAAACTATCGGTGGTCACCATTGGATAGCAAGAAAAGTAGATGATAATGAATATGTAGTTATGCCAAATCAATTTGGGTTAGATAAATTTGATTTTGAAGATGCATTTACTAACCAAAAAGAAAATATGTGTTCTCATGATTTAAAAGAATTTATTATTAATAATCATTTAAATCTTAATTTAGATAATGAATTTAATCCACGTTTAGCATTTGGTAGTCATTCTGATTCAGACCATAGTTATAACACCCCAAGAGCTTGGTTTATGGAAAGATATCTTAATCCAAACACATTTAAATGGGATGGAGAAAACGCTAATTTTAATCCATTATCTAATGATATTCCTTGGAGTTTAGTTCCAGAAAGAAAGATTACTATTGAAGATATTAAATATCTTTTATCTTCTCATTATCAAGGAACTGAATATGATCCTTATTCTAGATTTAATTCATCTTCAAAAAAAGGTGCTTTTAGACCTATAGGTATTAGTAGAACTAGTTTTATGGCCATTTTACAAATTAGACCTTATGTAAAAAAAGACAACGCTGCTATTGAATGGATTTGTTTTGGTTCAAATGTATTCAATACCCTAATTCCTTTTTATACAAATACTAATAAAGTTCCTACTTATTTAAGTAATACTACTTCTACAGTTAATACAAATAATTTTTATTGGGCTAGTAGATTAATTGGTGCGTTAACTGATGCTCACTATAACACTTCCATAATTCATATTGAAAGATATCAAGATGCAACTATGGCTGCTTCTTATAACTTAATTAATGAATTTGATAAAAAAATAAATGAAAATAATTATGCTGATTTAATCATTGAAGCAAATAATAAAATTACTAAAATGATTGAAAATGAAACAAATAAAGTTTTAGATAAGGTACTTTATGACGCAAGTTGTCATATGAAAAATGGTTATTCTCGATCTGATAATTGAGCTAATTTTTTAAGTTTCTTTTCATTTTTTATAATATTAATTATTACAAAAATAAAAACTATTAATTCAGTTACTTGGATGCTAATCCAAATTAAATCTTTATTTATTAATCCAAATACATATAATAAAATACCACTTAAAACAAATCCTCTTGCTAAAGAAATAATTAAAGAAATATAAGGTTTCAAAATAGATTGAAAATAATAAGTTGAGAAAACATTAAAAGGTAATATAAAAAACGCAACAGAATACATTCTTATAATCTTTGGTCCTATTTTTAATACTTCTTCTGTTGGAACCATAAAAAATTTAATAAATTCTTTAGGAATAGTTTCACATAAAATAAGCCATATTAAACCAACAATAAATGATGATACTATACCATATATCAATGTTTTATTAACGCGTTTATAATTTTTAGCACCAAAATTTTCTGATAATAATGGTTGACATGCTTGCCCAATTCCATATCCACAGCATTGAACAAATGTTGCAATATTAATAATTATTGCAAAAATAGATAAAGCATTGTAATCAAAATATCTTAAAATTTGTCTATTAAAGAATACATTTAATATTCCCATTGCTAAATCAATAATAAATGTAGAAAATCCATTTATTATTATATTTTTAAAATGAACAAATATATTATTCTTAAATGTTAATTTTAAAGTATTTCTCTTTGTAAAAAAATGTATACACATTACTAAAATAGAAACAAATGCACATGCACAAGTTGCTATTCCTGCTCCCATAATACCCATGTTGCAATAAAAAACTAAAAACCAATCAAAGAAAATATTAAATATTCCACCTATAACTACTGCAATAGTAGCTAATTTTGGATTATTATCATTTCTTAAAAATGATGATAAAATTTGAGTAAAAACAAATATAGGTGCACTAATTTTAACTGGTAAAAGATATTCTTTACATAAAACAATTAATTCTTCGTCTGCTCCAAAAAAATATAGCATCGGCTCTTCAACAGCAAACAATAACACCCATAATACAAGAGAAATTATTATTCCTAAAATAATTGATGAAGTAAAAAATATATTACCATCTATTTTTTCTTTTTTATTTTTATTAACACTAAATAAAATCGATCCACCAATCCCTACAAGTAAACCAAAACTATAAATTATATTCCAAATAGGTGCAATAACTCCTAAACTAGAAGACCCAATTGGACCATAATATTGACCAACCACCATTGCATCAACAATACCATATACACTAGTAATTAAAGCACTACCAAAACTAGATATTAAAAATCTTAAATATAATTTTTTTATATCATCTTTAACTAAATTCATAACTCCTCCATAAACAAAAAAACACGATAAATATTTATCGAGCTCACTCGACATCTTTTCAACTTATGTGTTACGACACATAGTTCTCCGATGACCATGTTTATTTTGTGACTTAAAACCATTTACTATTTTAACATATTAATATTTAAAGTCAAGCAATTACAAAACAACCTAAATTTAGGCTTTTTTCCATTATTAATAAAAAAATATTATTTTTTAAAAAAGTTATTGACATATAATAAAAAAAATAGTTTAATATTATTAGTTAGTTATATCTAACTTATTTACAAAATTAATTGTAAATATCATATAAGTTTACATTATTTATTTAAATTAAAGCAATTCGACTCGTGTACAAAAAATTTAATAATAAATAATTGTGCTTCCATAATAAAAAGAACGATACCTTCCCCCTATAATTTTTCATAAATAATATCGTTCTTTTTTTATTATTAAAAAAATGAACCTTAAATTAATAAGGTTCATCTAATATATAATTATTCAGCTAATTCAGATAAATTAAATGGCATTTCACAAGATCCAATTTTTGTAATTGTAATAACAAAATCAGTTTCTACACCAAAATTTTCTTCTGATCCAATAAATGTTATAGTTTTGATGTGATTATTTTCATCAAGATTAACTTTAAATGTTGAGCAAGCAGCAAGATCATAGCATCCTGAACCTGTTAATAATACACCAAATTTTCCAGCTAATTTTTCGTTAATTAAACTAGATGATTTAAATTCTCCAGAATTTTCAGTTGGTTCAAATAATACAGGACTAAACATCAACCAATTAGGTTTAAAATTAGCTTCATATTCTTCTTTTGTATATGTTGATTTTTCTTTCATATATGTTTTTGAGTTTGTATCATAATGTACATAATAAAGTTGATCTTCATCATATAAATATCCAAGTGAAAATTTAGGTTCACCATTATCTCTACAAAATGATCCTGACTTATTTTTAAACAAAGATAAGTTATATGTCATAAACCCAAGATCTGCAGTCAATGTTGCTTCATAATCATTATCTTGTAATTCTTTTAATGCAGTTTCTAAAACAGCTTGTTTTTCATTAGGTTCAGCTGGTTTTGGTTCAACTGGTCCTAAAACATCTTCACCAGTGGCAGTTATTTTTAAATCAAAAGTATATATTCCAGAACGAAATGTTTCACTAAGAACTGGTGTTGCAATATGAATATCTGTAACCATATCATCATTAGCAACAAATGATAATTCTTCTAATTTATCAAATGTATGATATGTTAATCTACTAACAAATTCAATAGCAACTGGTAAACTTGCATCTAAATCAAAAGTTGCACTTTTTTCATCACTACTAGTAACCAAATTTTCAGAAGTTAACAAACTAAATGGATTAGTATAAGGTGTAAAATCAAATTCTTTTCCATCATCATCAACTGGGCGATAATAAGTTAATTCATTTAATTCGTTAATATCTCTTAATTCAACAGTATTATCAGTTGATTTAAACAAATGTTGGCTTATTTTAGAATCAAATTTACCATCATAATCAATTAAATACCCATTATCTGTAAATTCAACATCAAATTTAGAAACAACAGGATCACCAGATGTTGGCTTGCCTTCATCATCATAAAACTTATAAGATAATGTACCATCTAATTTAACATTTTCTTTAGCAACCTTTTCAACTTTTTCTTCAAATATTTTTGCATCAATAAAACCACTTGAATTAGTTACATCACAGCTTGCCAATAACATTAATGGTAGCATAATTAATATTTTTTCTTTTTTCATAATCTATCCTCCTCAAAATATATAAATTATATGT
>CAJKZK010000081.1 GCA_905204225.1 uncultured Bacillota bacterium | reverse complement strand
ATCTATAAACAAATAATTGATGTTAAAATAAATATTAATAAATATTTAATAGGTGAATGAAATATAATTTTTTGTTTATTCATAATTTAGCTCCTTTGCTAGATTTTAAATAAATTTTATCTAATAAACAAGTAAATTATAATATTTTTTCAATTCTAAACACTACATTTTTTCCTTTTTTAAAATCATCAAATGATAAAGTACCTAAACATTTATTATTAGAAGAATTAATTTTATTAGCTAAAGAAAATCCTACAAAAGTTGCATTATTAGACAAGCATCCTTTTATATGATTTTGTTCTTTACCAAAAAAAGTAATATTATTCCTATCAATATTTAATAATAATTTTGGTTTTAAATAATCTATTCCAAATGGAGATAATGACTTAATAAATAAATAATTTTCATAATTAATGTCTTTGTTATTAATCAATAAATATTTTTCATCTTCAAAAACATAATCAATATTATTTGCATATTCATTTAATTTATCTACAAATTCAGAATAATTTTCTTCTTTAATAGACAAGCCTCCCGCTTCTTCATGTCCACCATAAACTAATAATAAATTATTTAAATAAGAAAAAGCATCAACTAAAGAAAAACCTTTTATTGATCGAGCCGACCCTTTTAAAACATTTTGTTCGTTAGATTTAGTAAACACAATACAGGGTTTATTTACTTCATTTAAGATTTTTGCTGCAACTAAACCTATTACACCTTCAGATGTATTATCTAATCTTTCAACAATAATTTTTTTATCATTATAAGAATTTAAATCTAATTTATTAATAGTATTTATTAAAATATTTTTTCTTAAATTGTTAATTTGTTCAATTTCATAAGCAATTTTTTTTAAAGTTAATTTATCATCAATAACAAAAAATCTAACCATATCATTAACACTTAAATCTTCTTTAATACGACCAAAAGCATTAATTTTAGGGCAAATAGTAAACGCCAAAGTTTCTTCATCAATACATGTTTCATTTGTTAATAAATAAAGAGGATATTCTTTATGTTCATTTATAATTTTTAAGCCTAATTTAACTAATGTACGATTAAAGCCTTTTAATGGCATCATGTCTGATATAGTTGCTTGAGTCGCTAATGTTACTAAATATGGATCGATTCTATTTAATAAACAAATTGATAACATTAAACTTACATACGCTCCACATTGTTTATCAATAGAATTGTCTGTTTTTAATGATGGATGTAAAATAGCATAACATGAAGGTAATTCACGACTTATTTCGTGATGATCAGTTAAAATAACATCAACATTATTATTTGTTAAAAAATCAATAGCCTCATTAGCAGCAACACCATTATCAACTGTAATAACTAAATTATATCCTTTTTCTTTGATTTGCTTGGCTCTATTTAAATTTAAACCATAACCATCAATATATCTAGAAGGAATATAATATCCAACTTTTTTATTTAAATACATAAATGTTTTGACTAAAATTGAAGTAGCTGATATTCCATCACAATCATAATCACCATAAATCATTATTTTTTCATTATTATTAATAGCAACATTAATTCTATCAACAGCTTTTTGCATATTTAAAAATTTATAAGGATTTTCTAAATCATTAATATTTACATCTTTAATTAAAGATAAATATTCATCTTGAGAAATATTTAAAAAAGATAATAATTTTATTTGAAATTCATTCATATTTTTATACCTAAAATAATAATAAAATAAAATGATCACTATTTCTAGTGACCATTAAAATTTTTAATCATTAATACCTGGAATAATAATTTCTTCAGGTTCAGCACCTTTATTACGATTAGCTTTAATAGCTTTTTCTCTTTTAGCTTTTCTTAATTCTGCTCTTTTTGATTTTAATCTATTAAATTTAAGAGTTTTTTCAAACCATAAATGTAATGGAACAACAATTAAAATTCCAAACACAGCATTAACTAATAACGAAATAATTGTTGCAATAAATATTGGAGCCATTTCTAAACTATTTAAAGGAATAAGAGCAAGTAATAAAACAGTAAACATAATTGCAGTTATACAATATTCATTAATTGTACTCTTAAATGAAGCCATTGTAATTTCTTCTCTTTGCTCAAAAGTTGTAACTTTAATTTTTGATTCATTTTTTAATTGTCTTAAGCGATTACCAAATGGAACAAATAATAACAATGTCATAATTAATCCTGCAAGAACACCAATACCAACCGAACTAGAAACTTCTAATCTTGTTAAAGAAATTAAGCCAAATGCAGTTATTGTACCAACAACTGAAGAAGTAATTGTTGATAAAGCAAATGTATAACGATATCTAATAATAAAATATAATAAACCAATACCAATAGTAATAGATGTAAGAATTAATGTATTATTAAAGTCTCCTCTAACAACACCTGGATGAACAGTATATGAAGTAACTAAACCATATTCATCATCAACTTGTTTTACATAAGTTTCAATTGCATCGTAAGCATCCGTATTAACATCTAATGGTTTTTCTAAATTAGCATAAAAATAAATGTAATTTTTATCTTTTTCATAAGGATTCTTTTGATCAGTAATAGTCCAACTCTTTGTTACCTTAATATCATCAGATAAACTTTCAATATAATTAACAAAATTATTTTCTGCTAAACCATCACCTTTATCTTCAAAAATTTCTGTAACACCACTTCTAATTTCTAATCTTCCATAATTAGCTTCATTAGTATAATTAAATGTATTGCCACCAACAAATGTAAATACTAAGATGCTAACTAAAGATACAACTAATCCACTAATAGCTATTAATAAAGGTTTTTTACCTTGTTTATTTACTTTTAATTTTTGAGTAGGAGAATCACACATTTCTTTTTCAGCATGACCATCTAAATCTTTTATATATTCTTCTTTTAAATTAAATAATTTGTTATTATCACTTACACTTGAATTTAATAAGAAATTATTTAAACACTTACTTAATAAGAAAATAAATAATATAGAAATAATACTTGTTATAATAAAGAAAATACTAAATGACTTAACACTTTCTTTAGATACAACTGCTAAAACTATACCTAAAACTAACAATAAAATAGTTGAATCAACAGCTGTAGAAATTGTTTTTCTAAATCCTTCATTTGAAGCTTTAGCAATAATACGACCATTATAAGCTTCTTCTTTTGTGCGTTTATAATAATTTAATAACATTGTAACTGCCATAAATAATGAAACAAGAACAGAAATTATAAATGCAGGGCCAGCTTGAATATTTAAGAAATTAATAATAAGTAAATCAAATAAACCTGTTAAACCAATTCCAACAATTCCGCTTATTGCCATTAAACCATAATTAATTAATAAATATAAGCTTATAGCGGCATAACATATTGCAATAGAAACAATAATCATTGTAGAAGAATTATTACCATATTCAGCATTGATTGTTGTTCTATAAACTTCAGTAATATCGTAATTAATTTTATCAGCATTTAAAATTCTTTCAAAAGAATGAGCAGATTTAGCATCCATTTTTGTACTTGATTCTGCATTATCAGCATATCCAAATGAATCAAATGTTAAATAATATTTATTATTGTCTTCATCAAATTTTAATAAACTATTATCATTACCACTATTTTCATTTTCTTTATCACTAGTAGTATCACCAAGATTAATAACTGCAAGAACTCTATTTTTTAATTGTTCATTTGTTTTTCCACCAACAGAATATTCTTCATCTTTAAGTTCAGCATACATCATATCTTCTGTTTTGCCTTGCCAAAGAACCATTAATTTATTATCATTTTCTGTTTTATCAGAAGCATCTTTAACATCTTTTGTAACTTCAACTTTTACATAAGCTTGACTATTATCATCATATAAAACTTCAGCAGTACCTCTAACAAATGGATCATTTGCATGTGCTAATTCATCAGTAGTATATAAAGATAAATCTCCAGCTGAAACTGTACTTCTTAAAATATTATCAATATCTGCTTGATATCTTGCACCTAATGCAATTCTAACTTCATAACGATTATCATCACTTAATGAATAATCAATTCTATGACTAGTTGCTCCAGCTTGTTCAAGTCTTGAGCCCATAGTTTCAACTAATTTATTCATATCGATTTTATCTGTGTTATCTTCAACATTTTCAACTGTATAAACAACTTCAGTTCCTCGATTAAATTCTTGTGACCAATTTATTTTTTCGGTATTTGCTTGCATATTGAATACAACTAAGCCAAGCATTGAAAATACCAATACAATAAAGGCAATAAAACGACGCATAGAAAATCCTCCTGTTGTTCTAAAATTTAAGATTTGTTACTAAATTTTAATGTACGACATTGGTCTAATTATATTTATAAATATAAATATTAGCCAACTGCTTTTCTTACTATACAACGAAAATATTATATTTTCAATATAAAGGTGGGTAAAATGAATAAAAAATCTTCTTTAATCTCAATATTTTCAATAATGATATTGTCTATGATTACAAAAATAATATCCATGAGTAGCAGAATAATCATGTCTAGAGAGCTTGGATTAGAAGCAATAAGCATCTATTCATTAGTGAATCCACTCTTTGTTTTTTTTATTACTATTACCTCATTTTCATTACCCACAACTATATCTACTTTAGTATCTAAAAACCCTAAAAAAGCCAAAAACATTTTATTATCTTCCATAATAATTGCTTTTATTATCAATTTGATTTTTATCATTTTAATAACATTATTTTCAAATTTTATAGCTGAAAAATTGTTAAATAATATTAACACTTTATATAGCATTCGTTTATTAACAATTGTAGTTCCATTAACAACTTTTTCTAGCATTATAAAAGGCTATTACATGGGTAAAAAAGAATTAATTTTAGCCTCAGAATCATCTTTAATTGAAGAGTGTGCAAGAATATTAAGTGTTATATTTTTAGTAGGATTTTTTCAAAATTTCACTAGCGATATTAAAGCAACTTTTTTTCTTTTAGTAATGATTATTGGTGAAATAATTCAAACGTCTTATTTATTATTATCTTCAGGAAATCAAATGCTTAAAAAAATACCTAAAATATGGGACTTTTCTTCAATAGAAAGAGAAAATATTAAAAATGTTTTATCTATTTCTACACCACTTACTTTATCAAGAATAGTTACTTCATTTACTTTTATGATTGAGCCAATTTTATTAACAAATTTATTAATAAAGCAAGGAATAGGAATTAGTAAAATTACTATTGATTATGGTGTTTTATCTTCTTATGTTATGCCATTACTTTTATTACCAGGTTTTTTTTCTTTATCTATTAGCAATTATTTATTACCAAATTTATCATCATTAATCAGTCAAAAAGAATATAATAAAAGTAAAAAATTATTTAATAAAACAATATTATTATCATTATTTATTGGTTTATTTTTTAGTCTAATATTTTTCTTTTTTGGAGATAAAATAATTCAAATAATTTATCAAGTTGATTATGGGAAAAAAGAAATAAAATTATTATCCATTCCATTTATAATTTATTATATTGAAGCACCAGTAAATGTATCAATGCATGCGATAAACCAAAGTAAAATCGCATTTAAATCATCTTTATTATCTTCTTTTGTTAGACTTTCTTTATTAATATTTTTAGTTAAATACTTTAATGTGTTTGCAGTAAGCATAGCTACTCTTAGTTCATGTTATTTAGATGTAATTATTAACTATTTAATCATTCATTCATTTTTCAAAAGGAACAATAAAAAATCCATCAATTAATAATTGGCCAAAAAATATTTGTTTAGGCGATGTATACCCTTTTTTAGCAATTAAAGCATAAATATAAGTTTCATCTAATTTTAACATGTTTAATGCATCATAATTAATTTTCCCATCAATAATTAATGGATCGGGATATTGAACAATTAAATCTTGTTTTTTTATAATATTTAAATTTCCATTTCCTTCTAATATTGCATATTCTACTTCAATAGGAGATTGAATGTCTTTATTTCTTAATTGAAGCATTAAATCAGGAATATTATATCTATTTTTTTTCATAGTTTTAAAATCAATTTCACCTTTATAAATAATAAAAGAGATTTTACCTTCTAGAAATTTTCTTATTTTAATATATTTTAGTGATAATAATGAAGAAATAAATTCTAATATCGCTATAACAATAACAGGTATTATAAAATGTAAAATTGATGCATGTGGATCATTTAACGCTAATGAAAACAATTCAGACATAATTAAAAATATTACTATATCAAAAATTGATACTTGAGATAATTCTCTTTTACCCATTGCTTTTAAAATTATTAATAAAAATATATATGAAAAAATTGATCTAAAAATTAAAATAAAAATATCGTAAATATTCATAAATTTCCTCTTCTAAAATAAATATTTATTCATATAATTTCTTAGGAGAACAATATGAAAAAAACATTATTCAATTTTAGTATGTCCTTAATTATAACAATTTTATTAGGAATTATTATTTCTTTGATTCTAACAATTTTAAAAAAGAACAATATCATTAATAGTAATGTATGTGAAATATGCATCATTTCTTTATCAATTATTATCTTTTTTATTTTCGGATTTATTTTTAGTTTTAAACAAAAAAAATTAGGTTTATTAAATGGCCTAATTCTAATTGCGTTATATTTTATAATTTTCTTTATTGTAAATAATTTGCTGGAAAAATCTACACCTATTTATTTAACACTTAGTCGACCAGCCGCCATAATGTTTGGTTCATTATTTGGTGTAAATTTATCCCCTAAAAATGATCAAAAAGATTAAGTTTTAAATGTTCATAAGCTTTATTTGTTGCAACTCTTCCACGTGGAGTTTTGTTAATTAAACCCAATTTTAATAAATATGGCTCATATACTTCTTCTAAATTTCTAACCTCTTCGCCAATAGTTGATGACAATGTTTCTAATCCTACTGGTCCACCATTAAATCTTTTTATAAGAGCAGTTAAATATCTTATATCTATTTCATCAAGACCAAGATTATCAATCCTTAATTTTAATAATGCTTCTTCAGTTATATTTTTATCAATATGATTCATATTAGAAAATGATGCAAAATCTCTGACTCTACGATAAATTCTATTAGCAATTCTAGGAGTACCTCTTGAACGCATTGCAATTAATTCAGCAGCATTTTTATCTATTGGTAAATTAAAAACTCTTGAAGTTCTTTCAACAATTCTTATTAATTCATCAATAGTATAATATTCTAATCGATTAACAATACCAAATCTATCTCTAAGTGGACTAGATAAATCACCAGGTTTAGTGGTTGCTCCCACTAAAGTAAATGGTTTTAATCTAATAGTTATATTTCTAGCATCTTCATCTCTACCAGATAAAAATGTTAATTTATAATCTTCCATAGCTTCATATAATATTTCTTCTACTACTCTTGGCAAACGATGTATTTCATCAATAAATAAAATATCTCCTTCATTCATAGTAGATAAAATAGCCGCTAATTCACCGGGTTTTTCAATTGAAGGGCCATTAATCAATCTAATAGATGTCCCCATTTCATTGGCAATAACATATGCTAAAGTTGTTTTTCCTAATCCTGGAGGCCCATATAACAAAATATGATCAAGTGGCTCATCACGATTTTTTGCTGCATGAATAAAAATTTTTAAATTTTCTTTAAAATTTTCTTGACCAACATATTCTTTTAAACTTAATGGTCTTAAAGAAATATCAACTTGTGCTTCATTTTGCTCTAAAGTAGGTTCTAACATTCTTTCCATATTTATTTACCCAACCTCTTTAATATTTCATTAACATATTCATCAGCAGATAAAACATCAGGTAATTTAGATAAAATATCATCAATATCTTTTGGTTTAAATCCTAATGTTTTTAAAACATTTTTAGCATCTTCTTGTTCTTTATTTAATTTTTTAACTGAATTTATTGTCTCTAAAGAAGTTAATTTCAAACTACCTTTCAAATCCAATATGATTTGTCCTGCTGCTTTAGGTCCAATTCCTGATAATTTTTTTAGACTTTTTATATCTTCATGAGCAATCATATCTACAAATTTTTCAATAGTAGTATCTTTTAAGGCAGCAATTGCAGTTTTAGGTCCAATTCCTTTAACAGAAATCAATTTAGTAAAAACATTTTTACTTTCAAGATCTTTAAATCCAACTAAAAGTTCATCATCTTCTTTTATAATATGAAGAGTATAAACCAATGTTTGTTTACCTTCAAAAAAATCATTTTTATTTATAAATAAAAAATCATAACCAACACCGTTTACATCAATTACAGCAT
>CAJKZK010000080.1 GCA_905204225.1 uncultured Bacillota bacterium | reverse complement strand
TTTTCCACTAAAGAATCTATAATATTTAATAAATAATAATATAAAAAAGAATTATTGATTATACTTTTAGGCTTAAACATACCAACACGTTGATTTAAATAGCAGATTTTATTAGATTTATTCATTCCAATCTTAATAGTTCCACTCATTCCAATAACAATTGAGTTTGGATAAATGATATATTTTGATAAATCTTCATTATAATCATTTAAAGTAAAACATTCCATATCATTAAAATTTATTAAATCATTTTGAATATTTGTAGTTTTGCATATTGGTAATCCATCTTTTTTAAATAAAGATGCTTTAAAAGAAAACCCACTATAAAAATCGCAAATAGTAGATAGTTTTTTATACTCAACACCATCAGGGCATAATTGTTTAATTAAATCATCTAGCTTACTCATTATCATTCTCCAATTCTTTAATTATTTCATTAATTTCTTTTCTTAATTGGTTTTCTTTTTCGACAATTTCATCTATCTGTTTATTTAATAATTGAATATCAACTTTTTCTGATGTATCTTCTTGCTTTACATATGTTCCAACAGATAAGTTATATTTATTTTCCGAATTACCAATAATGTCATTTGACACTAGTGTTGAAATATATTCTTTATCTTCTCTTTCAATATAAATTTTTATAATATCATCAATATTTGTTTGAGATAATTTATTTGAATTAGTTACTTTAACGCAATATTTTGTAGCATTAATAAATAAAACTTTATTGTCAAGCTTTGATTTTTTTAAAATCATAATACAAGTTGGAATAGAGGTGCCAAAAAATAGATTTCCTGGCAATTGTATTATCGAATCAATAAAATTATGATCTATTAAATACTTTCTTATTTTTTGTTCTGCACCACCACGATACATTATTCCTGGAAAGCAAACTATTGATGCTACACCATCAGTCGATAGCCATGCTAATGAATGCATTATGAATGCTAAATCAGCCTTACTTTTTGGAGCAAGTACTGCAGCTGGTTTAAATCTATCATCATCTATTAAAGTTGCATCATCATCACCAATCCATTTAGTTGAATATGGTGGATTAGAAACAATTACTTCAAATGGTTTATCATCCAAATGAGCCGGTCGAAGCAATGTATCATCATTTGCGATACTAAATTTATCATAATCAATATCATGTAAAAACATATTAATACGACATAAATTATAAGTAGTTGGATTAAGTTCTTGTCCAAAAAAGCCATTTTTTACTTTATCTTTTCCTAATATTTTTGCTGTTTGCAATAACAATGAACCAGACCCGCAAGCTGGATCATAAACTTTATTAACTTCTGTTTTACCTATAATAGCAAGTTTTGTTAGTAATTCAGAAACTTCTTGTGGAGTAAAAAATTCACCGCCAGATTTTCCAGCATTAGATGCATACATTCCCATTAAATACTCATAAGCATCACCGAATGCATCAATTGTATTATCTTGATAATCACCTAGTTTCATATTATAAATTGAATTGATAATTTTTTTCAATTTTTCATTTCTTGTAGAAACTGTACTTCCAAGTTTATTTGATGAAACATCAACATCAGTAAATAAACCTCTGAAATTTTTGTCTGATTCTGTATCTTTAGCAGATTCTTCAATATTTTTAAATATTTTAGATAATTTTACATTTAAATTATTAAAATATTCTTTATCTTCTGGTTTTGAATTTATTCTTTTATAAACATTAACAAATAATTCTTCTGGCTTAATAAAAAAACCTTTAGTTTTAATCAAACTATCTCTTACCTTTTGTGGTATTTCACCTTTATAATTTACATAATCAAATTCTAAATTATTTGCATCATGTTCTGTTTTATTAATGTAATTAGTAAAATTTTCTGAAATATATCTATAAAAAAGAAATCCTAAGACATATGCTTTAAAATCCCATCCATCCACAGATCCTCTTAAATCATTTGCAACATTCCAAATTGTTTTATGTAACTCAGCTCTTTCTAATTCTTTTTTATTATCTACTTCTACCATATATTCTTAAATTAATCTCCTAAATTCTTATTATTATTTTAAAATAATTTCATTTTTTCTTATTAAAATCCAATAATATTCCAAAAAAATTATATCATTATCTATTACTTATTAATAGATATAAGTTCATTCATTATATTTTGAATATCATTATCAATATCTTTTATTGATCTATATATTTTTTTCTTTTCAACATAAAAATATTGTTGTAATTGAATAGGTCGTGTACCATCACCAAATAATTCTTTTCTTGATTTAATACAAGAAACACCTTCTATCACTTCAAAATTATCATATATAGATTTTATTTTATTGATTCCAGTTGGAGTTATATTTTTTATTGCTTTAGTTGAATCATACAACTTATCATCATTTGAATTAATAAGTAATATATCTCCAGTATATCCTTTTTGAATAACTAATAAATTTAGTGGAATTCCACTTCCATATAAAACATTACTTGGTAAAGTAATTATAGCTTTTAACCCAGCAATAGATAAATCTTGTCGCAAAGAAATACATTGTCTCGTGACAGATACAAATATTTTATTTGGTGAAGTTACAACAGCAGTCCCCTCATTTTTCAATAAATCAATCGTTTTTAAAATATTGATTATATCAGCATCATTAGTTAAATATTTTGAATATAAATAACTTGTTTCATCTATATTTAATTTTAAAGCTAAAGGTCCATCTGTGAATATTTTGTTATATTTTCCAATTAAGCTTTCACTTTCAATATAAAAATCACCTAAATTAATATTTAGATTATAAATCCCACACATTATTTTTATCATGTTTGAAATAGTATTACATTCCACATTTATATCATATCCATCAATGATTTTACATTCTGGTAAATTTAAAGAAAATGCAGAATATCCAGCAAATGTATTTAATACATAATCTTCTGTTTGTACATTTAATATTGATGAAGCTAAATTAACAATAGTAGGGCTACTTATCTTTTCAAAAGAATATCTTCCTCCATTTATACCTGAATATTGTAAAATATCTTTTATAAGTAATTTTCTCTTTTCATATTCAAATGGTAATTCAATTTGTCTTAAAAGATTATTTATTTTTTCTTGATTATTACCTTCAAAATAAAATCTATAAACATCTATTGACATTGCTAATGATGATTCATATATTCCATTAATTTTTGCAATAATCTTTAATGTTTCATATAGTAATGTTTTATCAATTTTATTTTCATTAAAAGCTTGACTATATTCAAAAATAACTTTTAAATCATCAACTTTTAAATTTTGATATCTTTTTACATCATCTAAAATTGATTTTAAAAATATGATTTGAATCAATTTACTATTTATTTCAAAAATGCCTATTCCATAAAGTTTTGTTGATAAATTTGATATTATTTCTTTGTTTTCCATCTTATTCATTATCTCCTAATAATGTTTCAACTTTTTCTTTTGATAATTCGATTAATTTTTTTGATAATTCAATGTTTTTTAAATATGTATTAAATGCTTTACATATCTCATTTTGTTTTTCAATTGGTAAAATAGGTACATATATTTGTTTTAATGCTGCAACGCTTATAGTAGATATTGTTGATCCAGTCATTCTACTAGTAACTTGAGCAACACCACCTTCACTATTTAAATATGCAACTAAATATTCTGGTTTTATTTCTTCAGGTATATCTGTTAATAACATACAAAATGAAGAAACAAGGAGACCTTCATGTTTTTTATCAACTAAAGCTGCAGCAAACGGTGGAGTAATTTTAATAATAACATCATTTTCTTTTGTAATTCTTTTTTCATCGCATTTTGTTTTATAATTGTTTGTGATGATTTCATTATCTGAAATATACCCAGATGAAATTGTTTTTGCTACAATTGTTCCTCTTGTTTCTACGATTTCATCATTATTGTTTTCATTAGCAATAACTCTATTTATGATTTGGCCACCAATAATTTTAATTTTTAATTCTTCTAAACTTTTTTTCATTTTAATATGCCTCCAAATAATTTTGATTTGATTGATAAATATTTTTCATATATTGTTTCGGTTTTCTAATCCTTTCTTTACCATAAAAATAACTTTTATGAATTCCATCCTCAAATTTTAATTCTTTTTCTACTTTATATGCATGCGGATCTTCTACAAATAAATCATCAAGATTTAATAATTTTTGATCTTGAATGCATTTACATTTGAGATATGGATTTTCAGAATTAACTTTTTCTTGTAAAATATATTCACTATAACTACATTCTTCAACATTCAAAACACAATCTTTATGGTTATGTTTGCATCTTGGAATCATTCTAGCAATACTAGCAGCTTCTTTACCATTTATTGCAACTACAGGGAAAGTAATTGGAATATATGTTTTTTTCGAACCAGTATGTCCACATTTGCATGTTACTTTATAATATTTTTTAACATTCATATTTTAACTTCTCCTTGTTGATAAGTCAATATTTAGTATTGATTTATTTCTAATGTTCGTATTAACTATTTTCAGTATAACGGCTCATCATTAATATGTCAATGTAATTTTTTGATTTATTTTTTATGTCCAGCATTTTGATTTACAAAATTTTTCCTGTTATAATGAAATTATAAAAATCGAATTATTATAAGGAACAAATTTTATGAACAAAAAAGAAATTGTTAAATATATAGATGTAGCAGTTAAATTAAAACTAAGTTTTCAAGATAAAAATGGTTTATTACCTTCTAATAATTATAAGGAACAATTATCTTTATTTCCTACAAAACTTTATAAATATCGTTCTTTTGATAAATATACAAAAGATACAATAACTAATAATTATATCTTTTTATGTCCTGCAAATAAGTTAGATGATCAATTTGAATGTGAAACCAATTTTGACGAAGCACTAATAAATGAAGATGGAAAAATAAAGAAAAGTTTTGTAAATAAGATAATTGATTTAATTAGCGAATATCTATCATCACACCAAAAAGAAGAATTAAAAAAATATATTAATAGTTGTCTAAACAATAAAAATAATATTGATATCAATAAAGCAATGAATGATCAAAAATTATCCTTTGATGATAAAAAAGGTATTTTAAATTCTTTTGCAATTTTATCAACAAATGTTTGGAAAAATCAAAACACACAAAGCATATTAAAAAAATTAATAATAGATACATTAAATATTAAAAATTCAAAAGGTATTGGTTCTTTATCTGAAATAAATAATAGTCAAATAATGTGGGAAATGTATTCAAATCATTATAAAGGTTATTGTATTGAATACGATACATCTAGAGATTTAAACATGAAAATAAATACATTTCCAGTAATTTATGGAAATAAAAAAGATACAAATATTTTAAATATTTTAGTTGGTGTAATTATAGAAAGTATTATTTATCAATTATCAAATGGTTCAATAAAACAAATTGATGAAAGTGTTAAATATTTTTATATTTTCCTAACAAAATATAAAGAATGGCATTTTCAAAAAGAATGGCGAATTATTGGAGATAAAGATACTAAATTTTCTGCTCCACCAATTAAAGCAATATATTTAGGTAAACATTGTTCAAAAACAAATGAAAAATTAATTTTAAGATTAGCAAAAAAATATAATTTTGCTGTTTATAAACAATTTGATAATTTAAAAAATTTATCAATTGAATTTAAATTAATAAAAGAATAAGTATATTAATTTAAATAAAGTCAATGATGTTCCTTATTATCTCACATTAGGCATAACAAGGAATCCCTAATCATTGACTTTATTTATTTTTTCACATTTGTTTTATTCATCAACTCATACAAGGAATGATTATTTTTTCTTTTATAGTTATCTTTTTTTATTATATGTGAAAAAAACATTAATATAGTTTGTACTTTTTTTGTCAAGCTCACCAATGAAATAGATTATTTAGTTTTTAAAAACCTAATTCTTTTATATTTATTCCAATAATTTTTAAAATTTCTTTTTTTAAATTTTGAGGAATACATATTTTAATGCCATCTATATCACTGATATCAGGTTTATTTATTTCGTGTAACTTAATAGTATATAATGGTGCAATTGTTGAATTAGATTTTATTTCTACACATTTTCCATTATTTAAATAAAAATTTGAACCACAATAAAATAAAGCTCCTTTTTGTTTTGTTAATCTTTGATTGAATTTTTCATTTTCGTAATCATAAACGACCATAAATCCAGAATTTAAATACGACGCAATTTCTGCACATATAAATTTTATATCTTTATCATTATCTCTATTTTTATATAAGTTATTATATTCTTTATTATTTATCAATTTTGAAGCTAATTTTTCACATGAAATTTGATTTCTTTTATTTGTTGCAACAATGTTAATTGTTAATGAACTAATCCATCCATCATTATGAGGAGCATATTGTCCAATAAATAAAGCTCCATCATTATTTAAATCTTTTTCACAAGCAAAATATAAAGCTACTTTAAAATCACTTGTAAAATCAATTGCTCTTGTACTCATTCTATAATGCTGTGTATAAGCAATTACATCCTTTAAATTACATATATTTTTATATCTAACTTTTTTTAAAATTCTCCATTCCCTCTTTTTTTGTCGACATATACTCGGTTCTAAATCCCATTCATAATTTGATTGCCCTCTAAAAAATAAATAACTTTGTTGGTTATCAAAATTTATATACTCACCATCATATTTTTTACAATTAGGATATTTTTCCTCATATAATTTTGTTATAAATTCTAAAAATTCTTTTGCATTACCTGTTTCATACTTCTTTAACTCATCAATCATAATATTTTTATCCACCTTTATTCATTAAAATATAAATAAGGTTTCATTAAATGTTCCGGATCATAAAATCTATATTTTTTATATATTTTCTCTAAATATACTCTTTTATTCGTTTTATTTATTTTTAGTCTTAATAATTTAAATTTATTATTTAATTGATAATAAATTGTATCATTAACACAAATGCAACCATAAAAAACAAGAAATACTCCTTTTTGATATTTCATTCTATCATTTGTTGGTAAATCAATTAATTTATATTTTGGAGTTAGTAAATTAATTATGGTTTTAAAATCAGATAAAAAAAGAATTTTTTCTTCTTCATTTTCTTTAAACAAAACATTTTCACCAAATCCTAAAGTTTTTCTATCAAGATAAATTAATTGATATTCTTCTTGTAAGAATTCATTTATCTTTTCTTCACTTCTTAAAATTTCATTACTATCAATAGAAACTATAAACAAACTACTATTTTTATTTGTAAAATCATTAAAAGCATTTGGGTTAGAAAGAGCAAAACTTAAACCAATAATATTTGATTTTGTAAAGTCAATAAATGGACTATATGAACAAGCATGTTGCATAAATGATAAAAATAAATAATCTATTTTATCTTTACCAAACATTTCATAATATTTATCTTTTAATTTTAATGTTAAATATTTTTTGTTAAAAAAATTCATATTTATTTTTACATTATCATTCAAATTTCTAATCATACTTGGAATCAAGTCCCATTCATAATTTGTTTGTCCTCTAAAAAAATAAGCATTATTATCGTAAATTAAATGATTATTATAAATATCTTCTAAACTATATTTTAAATTTTCCATTCCATTCACTTCTATAATAATTCGTACTAACGTACATTGTGATAATAAAAGAATATATTTAACAATAATTTCTGATGCAAATTTGCTAGTAGTATCATATTTTTCTTGCAAATAAATATTAACTTCTCTAACTAAAAAGCAAAATTTTTCCTCTTTTAAATTATTATTTTTATTTTGTTGCTTTTTATTAATAAATCTTATTGTATCTAAATAATAATTCTTGTTTTTTTCATTTATAAAAAAACAAATTAAATCACTTGTATTTCTATTTACAAATATTGTTTTTATGCTATATATATCAAAATTTTTCAAAAATTCTTTTAAAATTATATTTTCATTTTGATAATCCAAATCATTATAATCCATATAAATACTCCTTTCAAAACCTTAATTACACACAAATACTTATTAGTACTTTATTGTACTTTTTCTTCTATAAAATTATTAACTAATGATTTTATATTTTCATTTACATCATAAGAATTAACTTCTTGTATAAATATATCTTTAGATTCAGAATCTAAAATCATCTTACCGGTTTCAATACTCATCTTTTTTAGAATTACTTTTAATAATTCACTTTTATTTGTACATATAGCAAAATAAAGATTAGCCATTAATGAATCATTTAAAATTAATTTATCTGATTCAATATCATTAGTTATTTCTTTTTCAAATTTAGTACAATAATTTCTTATATATCTTTTTTGCTCTATTAAACTTTTAAAATCATCACCTTCATATAAAACTAAGTCATTATT
>CAJKZK010000079.1 GCA_905204225.1 uncultured Bacillota bacterium | reverse complement strand
TTACCATCAACTATACAAGTAAAACGAATATTTTTATTGTTACATAATAAAGTTTTTTCATTTAATATAACGTTTAATGCTTCATTTTCTGTATGGTAAGTAGAATCATAAATACGTATTAATTTATTTAAATTATTAATGGCTTCATTATCAATTTTTTGATTGTCACCAAATTCTCTTATTTGATGTCTAAAATCGTGACATTTTATATTAATCATATCAATTGTTTCTTTAGAAATCTTATATTGATTACCTTCTTTTTTTTGTATTTCCTCAATTATTTTCATTTGATTTTTAATATTGTTAGAATAAAACATTTCAAAAATATAAAATAAGCCAATAAAACAACATAAAACATTAATTAATGCAACTATACCTAAATAAATATTCTCAAAATGAATGGTGCTATACCAAGAAACAATACTATTAATAACAATATCACTTAAAATAAAAACACATCCTACTACTAAAAATTTAAAATCATATTTTGCTTCATAAAAATTATTTTTATTTAATCTTAAAGCAAATATAATAAAGATAAGATAATAAACAATAATATAAGAAAAGAAATATATTAAGATATCTTGCCAACCGGTAAATAAAGATATTGTTCCATAATCATATAATCCAGATAAGCCATTTTTATTAATATTTAACAAATTAATAACAGAAAAATATGTTTCATAAGCAATATGTTCACATGTATATCCACAAATCATAGAGAATAATCGTATTTTCCAATTAGCTTCAAATAAGAAGAAACTAGCAAAATAAGTGAATAAAAACATTAAGAAAAACATCATCATTGAATAAAATGAATTAGATGATGGGATTGGAAAGATTAAAGCAAAAATAAAACATGATAATAAAACTAAAGGTAATTTTATTAAAAAATGTTTTTTTCTTTCAAATTTAAAAAGAAAAAGGGCTTCACCAAAAATTAACCAAGCCATAAATATTAGTCGATAAAAGAATAAACTATTAAGAGGGTATATTTGTTCAATCATAAGCCTAAATACTCATTCAAATCGTTTATAAATTGTTTTTTCTTGGGTCTTGAAATCGCTAGAGTGGTGCCATGCACTATAACATCAAATCCAGATATAGTTTCTACATATCTTAAATTAATTAAATAACAAGAATTACATAAAGAAAAATAATTTTGAGATAAGCTCTTAGATAAATCACCTAATGAACCTATAGAAACAAAATCTCCTTTTGAAGAATGATAGATCAAAGTGTGATTATTAACTTCAATATAATATATTTGTTTAAGAGGTAAAATAATTTGTTTTCCTTCACTTTTAACTATGATTTTTTTTGAATTATCTAATAAATTGCTATTTAATAAGGCATTAATTTTTAAACAAAAATCATAATAAGAAAATGGCTTAATAATATAATCGTAAGCTTTAACTGTATAACCATCTATTGCATATTGAGCTAAATTGGTGATAAAAATTAAGATAACATCGTCATCAATTTCTCTCATTTTTTTAGAAACATTTAGTCCATTTAATTTATTTTGTCCTAAATCAATATCCATTAAAACAATATCAAATTTATTATATTCAAAATCAAATAAAAATTCTTCTCCAGAATTATATGTCTTGAGATTAATACTAATATCTTTTTCTAACATTAATTTTTTAAAAGAACTAATTAAGAAATCTTGTTCTTTTTTTTCATCTTCTACTATTGCTATATTTATCATAATAACCAATTAAAGAGCATGGATAAAATATCCATACTCTTATTATACTTTAAATTCCTTTTTTGTCAAGTTTTGAGATTTTATAAATTTTTAAGTTTGTCTTCTTGATCTTTTCTATGTAAGATTACACATGCACTTGGATAAGAACAAATAAATGATGCTAAAGCAAATACAGGAACCAAGATGTTGCCAGATTTAATACCCCAGTTTCCTTGAGTAAATCCTAAAGCAGAATTTGTTTCGTTTAAGCCAGTAATAAAGATACTACAAGCAAGTAAAATACCACCTATTAAGATAGATAACCCACTGACAATACCACCAATAGTAAGTATTTTTTCAATATCTTTACTATCTTTAATAATTAATAAAATAGTTAATCCAATTGCCACTATCATACCAATAGCTATAAGAATAAAACCAAATATTAATATTCCATTAGTAGGCAAACGATCTTCAACACCAATTACCATTTCAAATAGACTTAAATCTGCTTTTGATTCTTCAAAATATGCTTTTACAAATGTAAAGACAAATGTAAATATTGCGCAAATAGAAGCAATTAATTGAAAGATAAATAATCTTAAATTTGATTTAATTTTCATGAATTTATTCTCCTTCGCGTTTAATAAGTTTTTTATGTGGGAGAACCCAAGTTAATACTATACTAGTTGTAACCATGCCGATAACTGCTAAACCTAATATTACATCAGCACCAATTAAAACACCTCTCCACCAAGTACCATCATTTGTTGTTTGTCTAGTTCCTGAAGTACTACCAAAATCAATGTTTTGAGCTTTTTCTGTTCTATTTACTGTATCAATATAAGTAAAGAGAATATTATGAGCTGATTTTTGTAAAGCTTTAACTCCAGTTGCACTCCAAGTACCTTTATCTTCATCAAATACAGTATGAGTTCCACCAGGCAATAAAGCTAAGTCATTACCTGCTCTAATACCTTCATCTAAATCGTTAACATTACCACCTTGATAATAATCTGTAATAACAGAACCTCTAAAGCCCCATTCACCTCTTAAAACAGTTTCAAGCAAAGCATAAGAACCAGTAACTCTAGTTGCACCAACTCTATCAACTGATGCCATCATTGCATTAGCACCACCAACTTTTGTAGCAATTTCACCAGGCTTAGCCCAAATTTCTCTTAATGATTGTTCAGTCATCCATTTAAATTGTCCATTTCGACCTTCATCGGTATCATTACCAGCAAAATGTTTCATATATGCATATACACCATTTTCAGTACAACCTTTAACAGTATATGCAACAAAAACACCACACATATATGCATCTTCAGAGAAATATTCAAAGTTTCTTCCACCTAATGGAGAACGATGCACATTACATCCAGGAGCATACCAACCTTGAATACCTAATGCTTGACCTTCATCACCAATAGCATGACCCCATTTATATGCTTCTTTCCAATCCCAAGTGCCTGCTAAAACATTAGCGGCAGGATATTTAATGGCATGTCCATCTTCACCAGTAGAGACACCACTAGTAAAGCCAGTGCCACCATCACTATCAGTACATTTTGGCTTTTTAATAGAGTTAATCGCCATTGTACCAAATCCACCATTAGCGCATAGATCTGCTAATTGTTGAACACTTAATTGTTCAATTAATTCTTGCCATTTTGGATCTTCATAAGCTAAACCTTTAACGTCATCTAGAGTCCATGAAGTAGAGGTTGAAGATGTTTTAGGCATTTCATCATTATTATCTACAAACGGACTATGAACCAAGAAAACATTTTTAAACATATCATTAGACATTGTTCTAGTTTCTGTTACTTGAGGGAAAGTGGAAGCAAAATCAGCTCTAGTTAAATATGTAATATTTTGATTATAATCATCCGAAATATCATTACCATCAATGGATAAAGCATAATTTGTTTGAGGCTCATCGCAAGTTGAACTTGCCCCTGAAGTAGTATTAGTATAAGTAGTAAATCTATTTTTTACTTCATTACCAGTTACTTCATCAGTTGCATATTTATATCCATTTTCAGGTACTTTATAATCATATGACATTGGTTGATTTAATTTATCTAATTTTACATTATGAACATCTGATCTTAAAGATAAAGTATATTGACCAGCTTCAAGTTCATAACCCATAAATCCATTATTATTACGATCATAAGTATCATAACTTGTCATTTGTGAAGCTTTACATGTTAAAGTTAAATATTGACCTTTTTGAGGCTCTAATAAATCTGTTTTTTGGAAGTCAGCAAGATTAATACTTGATTTTTCAATACCTCCTTTAGTATAAGGAGCACTATAATATAAACCAACTACGTCTTTACCTGGAACTGAACCAGTATTTTCAACCCAAACTTTATAAGTAATGACATCATTAGCTAACAAAGTTTGATTTTCTTGTAAATTAGTTGCTTCAGTTAAAGATCCATCATCAAGAGTATGTTGAACTTTAATTTCTTCAATATCCCATGAGAAATTTGTATATGTTAAACCATATCCAAATGGATATTGAACTACTGCATCATATCCACGTCTATTTTTACCATAAATATTTAATTCACAACTATCAAAATATCCTTCTGTATTAGCAGTTTCATACCATTTATAACCAACATAAATATCTTCAGCATAATCAGTATATCTACCACCTTTACCATTATAAACATGAGTTGCATCAGGACCAGCATTAACATAACTTGGAGCAGTTCTAAGGTCATATGCTACTGTATCAGTTAAATGACCACTTGGTTGAGTCTCTCCTGAAATGATTTTGGCAATAGATTCTGTACCATAATATCCAGGATAACCAATGTATAAACATGCACCAATTTTATAATAATCAACAAATCCTAATTCCATTGGAGCAGATGAATTAACTAAAACAATTACATTATTAAATTTATTAGTTACCTTTCTTAACATAATTGTTTCTTTAGCAGATAATGATAAATATCTTCTTGAATAATCAGCATTTCCATTCTCGTCATAACTTACTTTTGGTAAATCATCACCTTCTGTTGCTCTTCTAGATAAGACTACAATAGCAACATCAGAAAATTCAATAGCTTTATTCATTAAAGAATCTGTATAGAAACTTTCATCAGGGTCATAAGCACGATAATAAATTGAATGTTGATTTTGATCTGGAGCACCTTCTCTACGATAAGGTAAACCATTATAAGCACTAGCTAATTCTTCATTAATTTCAAAACCATTATTTCTAAAAGCATTATATAAAGATATTTTATCAAGAGAATAACCACCTTCACTTGATCCACCACCTTGATAAAGGAAGCCATTATCACTACCTCCCCAGCCAAAAATATTAACTCTTAATTTTTCTTGACCTTCTGCTTTTTGTAAAGGTAAAGTATTATTTTTGTTTTCTAATAAAACTGTACCATTTTCTTGAATTTCTTTAGCTAAATCTTTGCCTTTTGTTAAAGCATTTTGAGTTTGTTCATCCATTATAACATTACTTTTGCTAAAGAATGTATCTATAATTCCACCATACGCACTAGCTACAACATTACCTACTGTAAGCAAAGCTGTTAACATAACTGCGGTAGAAATAATACCTACTGCACTTGTTCTTTTCATTTATTTAATCCTTTCTATTTATCAAAATTAGTTGCAATTAATTTGAAGCAATCAGTATTTGGAAAAGCTCCTTTAACTTGAATATACATAGTGTGAGTGCCACGATTTAAAGACAATTTCCCTAAAGAAACATTTTTAAAATTGTACCAATCATTTCCATCTGCGCGTCCAAAATCTGTATAACCATTTGAAGATAAAGTATGAACAAAATTATTACCATCCTTATCGACATAATAAGAAACGTTTTGATCTAGACTCCAAGGATTTTCATATTTAGCGCTGACAGTAATAAATTCAATATCACAACTACTTTCTAATTCAAAAGAAAAAGCTAAAATTGAAGGAGCAGCTATACAAGCAATACACATATTTCCACTTGCAAATGATGTTGATTCAAAAAATCCAACACAACCAGTTTGTAATGTACAACCTTTTGTATCACAATCTTCGGCTTCAACTAAAAATGTTCCATTATCATTTACAGTTGTTAGTACTTCTATATCTAAATCACCATAATTATCTTTACGAGTTGATGTTGAAGAAGAACTACTAGAATGACTTGATTCAGAAACAATATTAGTTTTAGGATCTTCATAATCAAATTCTCCATTTGAAGGAGTGCTGCTACTACTTGAAGGGGGAGTAACAACATTACAACCAACTAAAAGAAGGGTAGATAATAATCCTAATTTTAATTTTTTATTCATTTAATTTCCTCCTTAGATTTCAGTAAATGTAAATTGGATATAATCTGTATTACAACCTGCTGCATCTTCTGTACCGATTTGAACTTTAATTTTATGTGTACCAGTTTGTAATGTTTGTTGAACATAATTTGCTTCTTTAAAATTAAACCAATCATTACCATCTGTTCTTCCTAACTTTAATTCAGGATTTTGTAAAGAGACTTCTACATTATCAATAAAGATTTTGAAATAATCTTTAACAAAATAATCTTCATATTTACATACTACACTTAAGATATCTAATTTCATTTCTTTAGTTAATGTATAAGTCCATTCAATTGTACCATGTGTACCATTACCTAAACATTTTCCACCACTTGCAAAATCTGTATTTTCAACAAATCCGTTACCATTATTTTGAAGATTTGTTTTATCAAAGTCTTCAGCTTCTAATTTAATAACTTTTGATTCAGAAATTGTTTCACCTTTATTAATAACAGTAATAGAAACAGTAGTGGTAAGGTCACCATGTTTTACTTCAACATTTTTTGTTTCTTCTGTTAAAGGAGTTGTGGTATCACATGTGAATTCTTCACTAATTTCATAACTTGAATCGGAATAATTTAATTTAATTTTCATACCAGTTGGATCAAAAACTTCTCCAACATTATAAGTAGTTTTAGTTGGCATTGTATCAATAGAAATTGAAGTTAATTTGCGTTCTTCAACTGTTTCACCATATTTTTTAACATGGAAGTTAAAGCAATCTAAATTAGGTCTAGCTGTATACATTTTAATTGTAAGTGAATGGCTTCCTTTTGTTAAATCTATTTCATTAAATAATGCTGTTTGCCAATTCCACCAATCATTAGGATTTCTATGTCCAAGAGTAGGATTATCAGAAACTAATGTTGTATCATCAACCTTAAAAATAACTGAATCATTTAAATTAATCTCATCATAATTAGAAACAACTGCAGATAATTTTAAAGTAATATTTTCATTTGCATAGAAATCTAATGTAAGAATAGAATTTATATCATATCTTTCAATAGATTTTCCATTGCTTGAATCAGCTGAATCAACTACATAAGATGTATGACCAGCATTAGCCATATCATCTCTCATAATCCATTTTTCATCTGGCACTAAATCTTCAGCTTCAAATATATGGTTACCTAATGAATCGATAGTTAAATCATAATGTTTTTCTATAACTGTAATTTTAATAGATGCAGTGAAACCTTTATAAGAAATAATAACTTCTTTATCTTCTAATTTTAAAGGTGTATTTTCTTTATCAATAGAATAATCTTTAATTATTTCATCTTTGTTATTAGAATATTTTGCTTTAACTTCTAAGCCTGATTTATCAAAAATATCGCCTTCTTCATAATTAACTTTTTTAGGCATTTTACTAATTTCGATACCTGTTAAAGTTTTTGTAATAGAAGATTGAGGTTTGCTTGTTGTAGCTGAACTTGTAGTTTCTTGACTAGAAGTTGTAGGTTGATTACTTGATGTTGAAGTAGCGCAACCTACTAAAAGTAATGCAGATAAAACGCATAAAGCTAATTTAGATGTTTTTAGTTTCATTTTTCCTCCTTGTTATCAAGACTTATTTTGTTATAAAATTTATTTTCAAACGAATAATAATTAACAAAATTGCTTGATGATAATGAAATAAAATTGTTCTCCTAAGAAAACTAAATTTATATTAAATTAAAAATTTATAAAAAATTTAAACATGTGCGTATTCTTGTAAATATTAAGCGTAAGTTGTAATCGCTTTCAAAAAAGCTAATTAAATTTTTTTTAAATTTTGCTAAAATTAAAATAAACCAACGAAAAATTTATTTAATATTGTCTTATTAATGTAAGGAGAGAAAAATGGATATCACTAACAAAGATTTAAAAGATTTAAAATCTTCTTCAAAACAAGTCATGGAAAGAGCGTTTAATGATATTTATCAAGAATATAAATTACTTGTTTATTTTGTTAATTTTGATATCTAAAAAAACAGGAAAATTTTCTTAATAAAAATGATATGTTTTACCTTCTAAAGGAACACCGGCACTTTGCTTTTGTTTTGTGGGTGTACCAATTTCATAAGCTAATGTACCATTAAAAAATATTTTAGAAGGCATTCTCATAAATGATGAACTAATAGAAATTCCTGGCTTTAAATTATAAGTAACAATTCTATAAGAAGCATATACATCTCTAGGTAAAGTTTTTCCATCAATTTCTAGGCCGGTCCAATATCTTGGTAAATTAATATAATTTGGTGAAGAAATATCTTCTTTATCAGTATGAATCTATTTATTATAATAAAATTCTACATTACCATGCTGCCCAACATAAATTCTTTCATCTTCCATTCTATATCCAGTAAAATCAAAATGGCCATAACCATCATTATTGACCATTCCATAGAATTCATCTTCATGATTAGATACACATATTGCGACAATAGATCCAAAATAAGAAATAAATAATAATGAAATTATAGAAATTAGAATTTTTAAGGCTTTTT
>CAJKZK010000078.1 GCA_905204225.1 uncultured Bacillota bacterium | reverse complement strand
TTAATATTTCTTTTATACTAATAGAATTTGTTTCGTTAACTTCTGGTAAAGTAAATACAATTTTATTATTTAAAAAATTAATATAGAGTTTGGTTTCATGATAAGTAAAATTTATATCACCTAGAGAAGATATAATATAAAACGTTGCATCAATATTATTAGCAATATCATTAGTACCTTCTAATAATAATTTTTTTAAATTTATTCTTAAATTAAATTTAATTGGTAAAATAAAATTATTAACATTAACATTACCAGTTAAAGCAATACCATTTTGTAAATCAAGATTAAGAAGAGCATCTATTAAAGGTTGATTTTCATCGACTGGATTATCTATATCACCTGGATCAATAATTGTAGGTGTTTCATTAATAGCTTTATTAAATAATTCTGTGTCAGGAATTGTTACATGTTCATTAAATTTAGAAAAGCTAGCATTTAATTCTTCTACACATTCTAATTCTCCTAAAGTTGCACTAGAAATATTATATTTAGCAATGTAAGAATAAGAAATTGGAGTAAAATCATTTTTCATTGTTAAAGTAAATTCTGTATCATTAGTAAAAACAGGATATGTATCAAGATTACCAAATTTTTTCATTTGATAAACTAATAAAGCATTTGATAATGTTTTATCTAAAGTAATAAAATAAGTATATTCATTATTATTTTTAGAAATTAATTTAGCGTTAATAATTGTTTCTTGATTAAAAATTTGACCGCTTAATAATTTTATAGGTGTAACACCATATATTTCATGATAATTATTATAAGTAGTATTTACTATTTCTTGATTAGATTTATCTCTATACGCTACTTTATTATTTTTATAAAATGATTCATGTTCTATATCAATATAATTAGATTTAGAAGTAGAATCTGTATAATATTCATTATCATTTTTTATGAAAGAACAAGATGTTTCTTGAATATAATTATTTCCATCTTTATTAGTAGTAGTTTTCCCATTAGATTCTTTTTTATAAGTTTTATAATCATCTAGTTTACCTAAACTAGCAAATATACTCGTTTCAGCATCGTATTTATCTGGAGTAGATGTTAAGTTTTTAACAATAGTGTCTTCACCTTTTTTTACTTCAGGCACCTTAGAATTATTACAACCTGCCAACATGACTGAAGAACAAATAATTAATGAAGAAATTAATAATTTATTTCTTTTCATATCTATATACCTCTAATTATATTTTAATTTATTTAAACAAAATTAGAAATAGAATATTAATAAAAAATTATTTAAATGTTACATAAATGCAACGTATTTTTTTTCGTTCGATTTGCGTTTGATTTAAAAATAAAAAATAACACGAATTTATTCTGCAAGAATTGATTCGTGTAAACATTGATTTTTATAAAATAGTTACTGTAAACAAAACATGGTGATAAAAATCTTTTTTATGAAAGAATTAATGAAATAAATATTTAAAAAAACCAAGAAGATTATTATTTATCTCGGTTTTATCATAGAAAAAAGCCAAATGTTCATGACGAATGGCTTGTATTTAAATTATTAATATTTAATTATCTAGTTAAATCTGTTAATGGCTTTAAATCTTGTAATGTTTCTTCACTAACTAAATCATCTAAAGCATAACTAATAGAATCAGAAGCATCTTGTTCATCACTAGAATTTAAGAATGCATAATGTATTTTTAAATAATGTTTACCACTACTAGATTCCATAATATATGCTTTTGCCCATGATTGATTTTCATTGAAATCATTAATCAATTGATATGCTTTTAATGATGGTTCTAATTGATCAAGAACAAAGAAAACATGATTTGTTCCTGATGAATAAATAACTACGCGAATAAGAATTTCATCATCAAATAAATTTTTAGCACTTGTTTCAGCTGTTAATACTAAACGTTCATCACTTTCATCTTCAATTTCAAAATTAATATTAGGCCATTCTTCAGTTAATAATGTATATACTTTATAAATATTCATTTATTTTCCTCCATTTGTTAATTTATTTGTATCATAAATTTTAAATGATGTAAATATTGTTTTTTTTACAATTATAAAATTGTTGTGTGCAAGTGGCTTTTTTATACTTTATTAATAGCACTTCAAAAGTTTTAATTAATAAATTTATCCTTGACAATGTTTAACGGGGGGGGGGTATTATTTTAATGAAAGGAAGGAATAAATAATATGTTTTTTATGGATTATTTGGGAGCCATAACATCTATAATATCATCTATATTAGCGTTAGTTGGAACTTTTCTAACTATTTTTTTGAGTGTAAAAAAAGTAAGTAAAGATTATTATAATCGAAGCATTACACAAGAAAGAATTAAATGGCTTAATAAAATGCGAAGTGATTTTGGAATAGTTATGGCTGCATGGAACTTAAAGCAAAGTGGCACAAATAATTATTATAACCCACAAATTAATAAAGATTTTTATGATGAAAAAATGTTTGAAGCAGAAAAAGCAAAAGCTGAAATAATTTCAAGACTCAAAACTTCTAAATTAGAAGGTAATGAATTTAATTTATCTATTAAAGTCACTTTATACAAAATTAATTTTATTAAAGAAATGACAATGGAAGAAATGAATCAAATGGAAAATGAAATAGAGTTAATGAGAATTAATATGAACAATATGCTAGAAGCTGAATGGGAAAAATCTAAAGAGGAGGCAAGATAATTATGAAAGATAATATGTGTTGTTGTGAAAAAATTGGCTTATTTGTTACTATTGGTTTAAATGTTTTAACTAGTTTAATTGTTGCAATTTTTATAATAATTTCTTGTTGCAATAATGGAATAAATTTAAAGAATATGTATGCTGCTGGAATACTTTTACTTGCTCTTGAATCATTTAATATAATTAATTTACTTTTATATTATTTTATAGTTAAAAAATTAAAAGTTAACAATAAAAGTGAATTAACTATTCAATGTGAAGAATTAAATAAAAAATTATTAGAAAAATTAATTGATAAAAAGTGAAGGTGACTAAAATGAGAAAAATATATATTAAACCAGAAATAATTATAAATAAAATTGAATGCGAAGATATTATGTTAAAGAGTGGGATTAATGATAATGGAATTTTAAATTGGAATGATGGAAATGACACAGAAATATGGGGGAATTAAAATGAAAAAAATAAATATATTATTACTTTCATTAACAGTATTATCATTAATGAATGTAAATTATTATAAAAATAATGATAACAAACAATTAGAAGAAACAACAAATGATGCCAATTTAGTTGAAGCAAGAAAATTAAATGATTCAACAAGTAATGAAGAAGTAAAAATATCTAATATATTAAAAGTTCAATATACTGATGAAGAAGATGGTACAAAATCATTAAGATTTGTAGCAGGTATATCAACATTATCATTGGATGCATATTTTGTTAGAGAAGAAATAAAAACAAATGATAATAAAATAAATATGCCTAAAAAAGAAATACAAGTTACTAGTGCATATACAGGTATACAAAATGGAAACAAAGTATCAAAACCAAGTGAAATATTTGGCGAAGAATATAATTATGTAGTTGCATATACATTAAAAAATATACCTGAAGAATATTGGTTTACAGAAATAAATGTATCATTAGTAGTAAATAATGAAATATCAACTTATAGAAAAGCAAATGTAACAGGGGCAATAAATAATTATAGTGGAATATTAGTATTTAGTTCTAAACATGGTACTGTTTATTTGGATAGTAATATAAAAGATACTATAGAAACAGTTAATATACCTGCTTATTATTACAATATAACTAATGATGAACATAATTTAATTGCTAATGAAAATGATAAAGATCAAGTAAAAACTATAGATAATTTTAAATCACAATCTTTAAGTGTTGTTACAATTGAAAATGGAATTGAAACTATTTCAGGAAGTGCTTTTGAAAAAAATAAGTTATTGAAAACAATTAATTTGCCAAATTCATTAAAAACGATAAGCTCTTTTGCATTTAGTTATTGTACATCATTAACTTCTATTATTATTCCTGATAATGTTACAAAGATTGGTGCATATGCTTTTGAAGAATGTCGAAATTTGACATATGTCTTGTTATCGAAAAAATTGATTGAAATTGGATATAAAGCATTTAATTATTGCAATAGTATAAAAGGAAATATTATTCTATCAAAAAGCGTAACAACAATAGGTGAAAATGCTTTTGGAATGTGTGTTTCGTTAAGAACAATTTATTGTGAAGCTGAAAGTAAACCAAGTGGATGGGCTGATAAAATATGTGAAAATTTATTTACAACTTTGATTTTTGGGTATAAGAGAAGCGATTAATTTACTCTTTATGAGATCGAAATGATTATACATAAAATAATTTTTTTAATAGACTTTATTAATTTAGATTCTAAAACTAAAAAACATACTGTTTTAATAGAAGAAGTGAATAAATAAATCACTTCTTTTTATTTATTTTTGTATTAAAATATTTGATAATATTTATAAGAGGTGCTTTGTATGAAAAAGAAAATGATGTTATGTTTAATCCCTATGTTATTACTTACTAGCTGTGGTTATGATAATGAAATTAATTTAGGAATTGGTGATGGAACAAAAGTTGAAGATGCAGTTAGAATTTATTTAAATTTTAATAATGTATGGGAAGTTCAAAAAGATGTTCTTTTTATTAATTATGGACATGAAAAAAATGCTGTATTACAAGATGAATATAAATTAGCAATTTCTAAAACTGATCCTATTTTTAGTAATAATGTCGAACTTAAAAACATTTATTCTTTTACAAAAGAAATGTTGGAACCAAATACAATATCAAATAATAAACTAAATAGTCAAGAAAAATATAATTCTATTAAATTTGAGGATTTTAATTTTTTTGAAAAAACAGAGAATGATGAAATGAAAAAATTTTATTTTGTTTTTTATAATAATATTACTGATTTTAAGGATGTAACAACATATAATACTAGTGAAATTTCATATTCTTTTGATGGTAACAAAGTAGTGGTTAATAAATAATTATTGATAAAAATATAACTTGACTTTAGGATTAACTCCAAAAATAAAGTGCTATAGATTAATCAAATGAGGCATTGATAAAGTTGTCAATGTCTTTTTTCTTAAGATATAAATTACATTTAGAAAGACAAAGTTTACTTTTAATTTTTGAAAGAGTATCAGAATTAGTTGCATTACTAATAAAAGAATTTTCAAGTTAATTATTAGCATTAATTTTAATTTAAAATAAAGATTAATTTTGTTTAATTTTTTTTATTAATAGTGCATGATTTAATTGTTAATTATGAAATTTATTAGAAGTATTTTTAAACCAATTGATTTAACTGAAGGTAAACCTTGGAAAGTAATTTTATTATTTGCTATTCCAATTCTTTTATCTACTTTATTAAATAATGCTTTTTCATTAATTAATGCTTTAGTTTTAAAAATTACTGTAGGTGGAACTTCTGTTACATCAATTAATCAAACTGGTAGTATTACATGTATTTTATTTAATTTTGCTTATGGTTGTAGCAGTGGTTTTGCAGTTATTATCTCAAATAAATTTGGCTCAAAAGATTATGAAGGACTAAAAAAGACATTTGTTAATTCAATTATTCTTTCTATTATCATAGCTATCGTTATTACTATACTTGGTTTATTAATATATCCTTATTTATTTCAAATATTAGGAACTCATACTGATTTTATTGAAAAAGCATCAAATTATTTAACTATTATTTTGATTGGCTTTATTTTTACTCTTTTAGCAAATGTTTTTGGAAATTTCTTAAGAGGATTAGGTAATTCCACCACTCCATTATTAATTTCTTTTATTTGTACAATTATTAATATTGTCTTAGCTTTTTTATTTACTGGAGTAATTAAATTAGATACTAGAGGCGTTGCTTTAGCTACCGTTATTGCTAATTTTTCTAACTTCTTAATTACTGCAATTTATTTTTATAAAAAATATCCTTATTTAAGAATCCAACCTTCTAATATTAAATTAGATAAAAATATTATTTTTGATTTATTTAAAATTGGTTTACCTTTAGGATTCCAATGGTCAATTCTATTTATTGGTTCTTTTGTACAAGCAGAAAAAGTTAATGCTTTTGGTCGAAGTGCTCAAACTGCTGTAAGTTGTTATCAACCTTTTGAAGGATATTTAACTATTCCATTAAGTGTTTTATCGACTGCAATGCTTTCTTTTGTTGGCCAAAATTATGGTGCTCAAAATTATAATCGTATTAAAGAAGGTATTAAAGATACTATTATTCTTGATTTATGTTTCTATTTTATAATATTAATATTAGGCTTATCTCTTGCTAATAAAGTTCCTTATATTTTTATTCCAAGAGAAGATGTTAATGATGAAATAATTTTCTATTGTGCAACTTATTTAAGAATATTAACTCCTTGTTTAATTTTACAAGGCTTATTACAATTATCAAGATCAGTTTTACAAGGTACAAAAAGAGCAACTATTCCTTTTTTAAGTGGAATTGGCGAATTAGTGGGAAGAATACTTATTTGTTTATTTATTCCTTCTTTAATTAATAGTGCTAATCCTTTAAGCAATGAATCATACATTGGTATTTGTTTTTCTACCCCAGTAGCTTGGTTAATAAGCGTTATTATTATGGGTGGTAGTGTTATTTATATTGTTTATAAAAAGAATTTTAATCAATAATATTTTAATCAAATAATAAGTATAAGAAATCAAAAAAATATTGGTTTTGTTTTCAAAAACTGGAAAATGGGGGCAAAATAGTAGAAAATATATTGGAAAACGGGTCAATTATTGATAAAAAAATAATGAATTAATATAATTAGTTAGGAGTGACTAATTATGAAACAACAAAAATTAATTCAAAAATTTATTAATGATGAATTGTTAAATCAAAAAATATTTTTATTACAAAATAAAATACTTTTAGATATAATTAAAAATATTAAAAATAAGACGCCAAACCAAATAAAGACGTTAAATAATACAATTTTACCTAGAATTGCTTTATATAAGGCTTTAAATGAGTTTTATAGTCAAGATGAAGCATATTCTATTGTAAAAAAATATATGTATGAAGTAATTGGTAAAAATAAAAATAAATCAATGAAAATAATGGAAAAAGTTCCTTGCTTTTATTTTTTGTATAGTAAAATTTTTATTCATATTATGAAGACAACAGATTTACAAAAAAGTAATACTGAATATAATAAAAAATATTATAATATAACAATTACTAAATGTTTATGGCATGATGCTTGTGTAGAAAATGGGTGTCATGAATTATGTCGTTTATTTTGTGATGTTGATAATATTACTTATGATGGGTTAAAGAAAATTGTTTTTTCTAGAACTAAAACTTTAGGTTATGGAAATGATAAATGTGATTTTCATTTTTATAAAAAAAGTAGAAATTAATCTACTTTCTTATAATTAGCAATAGTTTCTAATAACATTTCTTCCATTCTTTTCATACAAGCTGTTTGATCAAATTTTTCTTTTGACATTTCAATATATTTTTTACTTGCTTCTTCTCTTAAAGAAGGATTATCAATCCAATAATCAATTTTTTTAGCTAATTCTTTATAATCATTTTTCTTATATAAGCTTCTTTCATCTAAAGCATAAAATTTAGTAGCAGATTTTGGAGAATTACAAATAATTGGTACTACTCCACATGAAATAGCTTCTAAGCAACTAATACCTTCAGCTTCAATATCAGCTGCATGAACATATAAATAAGCAGTGTTAATAACTTTTACCATTTCTTCTCTAGCGTAGAAATTGAATTGAGCATTAACATTTTTCTTTTTGGCTAATTTTTCTAATGCTCCTTTCATTGGTCCAGTCCCTGCTAGAATTAATTCAATCTTATTTTTATATTTTGATTGGTCAATAGCTTTTATTAAAACACTTTGACATTTTTCTTTTGAATATCTACCAGAATATAAAATAGTTATTTTATTATTTAAATCAAATTCATGAGGTGTTGGTTTAAAAATAGAATTAACCCCATTAGAAATAACATAACCATTAGTTTTTCCATATATTTTTTCAAATAAATCTCTTAAATATTGTGTTGGATAATGAATAGCAGAACAATATTTATACATTTTCTCAAAATGAGCATATGTTAATCTATTAACAATAGAAGAATTTTTCATAAAAATATGAGAAGAAAAATTTTCTGCCATGACGTGGAATCCTGCAGTAACTGGAATATGTTTACTATAAGCATATTCTGCTGATTTTCTTCCTAAAGCAAAAGGCAACATAATATGAACAATATCTGATCCATCAATAGCTTTAGCAATAATATCTTCATTAGGTTTAGCTAAAGTGACTCCATTTTTTTTAACATAATCATTAAAAATCCAAAAATCTCGATTTTCAACCATATAAAAATTATTATCAGGATTTTCTTGTTGAGAACAAAGAATTTTGACTGTATGTTTTTGACTTTCTAAATATCTAATTAAATTCATCGCGGCAATAGTAGTGCCATTATTTTCTTGGCCCAATACATCGCATACAATAGTAATAATCATAATTTTAACTTCCTAAATTTATTTGTGAAAATTTAATTTGTTTAATGTATTAATACAAATTTCTTCTTAATATTAACCTATTTTTTATTAAATTTCTATAATAATAGATTAAAAGTAAC
>CAJKZK010000077.1 GCA_905204225.1 uncultured Bacillota bacterium | reverse complement strand
TGCAATAAAATATAAAACTAAAGTTTTATTTGAAATAGTTTCTAAAAAAGTAACCTTTTTCTTTTCTTCAATACTAATATCTTCAAATGGTTTAACAAAAAACCATAAAATTAAACATATTAAATTTAATATTAAAGCTATTAAAAATATATATACATAGTTATTTTTAAATAAAGTAATCAAACCTGCTCCTACTATTAAAGATAATAAATAGCCACAAGAGCCCATATATCTAATTGATTGATATTGGACATTTTCTTCTTTGGAGTATGTTGAACCTATTCCATCTTGCATACTAAAACAAGGTGAATTAAATAAGCCAAATAAAATTGTCGATATTAATAAAGAAATAAAATTATTATCAATAGTTATAAATAGCAACATTGTTACACTTTCTAATGAAATGATAATTTTTATTAATAATAAATTCTTCTTTAAATTTTTAGAAAATAATCCCCATATAAAATTACCAATTAAAGCACAAAAAGGAATTATACCTAATAAAATGCCATATTCAAAAGAAAATCTATCTATTTTAGAAGCAAAATACATGCTTAAATATCCACTAAAAATGGCATCAGCAAAAAACTTAATAAAATAAATAATTTTTATATAATCACTTTGTTTTTTCATGTTTTTTTAAAATACAATTAATAATAACATCACTTACTTTGTATATAATCATCGAAATTACCACTACTACTACAAGTGTTAGCCAATTTTTAGTATTTAATTCACTAAAATGAAGTCCTGAAATACTTTCACCAAATAAAGATATATAAATAGTAGAGAATATTATCATTAATAAATATACACAAATTCTATACCAATTAAATGGCATACATTTGTCAAATAAAACCAATAATCCTGTGATAGATAATGATAAAGATGCCATTGTAACCATAATTGACAAACTATTGATTTCAAAAAAATCAAAATGTCTTTGTAAAATCAATAACGAGATAACTGAGAAAACTAAAGCAAAACCACCAGGAATTGATTTAGTTAAAACATTTTCCAAAAAATTTCCTTTAACTAAACTCTTATTTGGTTGTAAAGCTAAAGCAAATGAAGGAATACCAATTACAGCAAATTCTAAAACATAAAAGCTACTTGGTGTAAATGGATCTGGTCTCCATGTAATAAGACAAGCTATAGCCATTACAATTGCATATATTGTTTTCATTAAAAATAAAGTTGATGATTGTTGAATATTATTAATAACTCTTCTTCCTTCTTCAACTACTTTAGGCATTGATGAAAAATTAGAATCCATTAAAACTAAATGAGCAGAATTTCTAGCAGCTTCTGATCCAGAAGCAATAGCAATAGAGCAATTAGCTTGTTTCATTGCTAAAATATCATTAACTCCATCTCCAGTCATAGCAACAGTTTTTCCACTATGTTTCAAGGATTTAATTAAAATAGCTTTTTGTTCAGGTGAAACTCTACCAAAAACAGTATATTCAGTACATATTTTTTGTACTTCTTCATCACTTAAATTATCTAAAGAAATATAATTATCTGCATTTTTTACCCCGACTTTTTTAGCAATTTGAGAAACTGTAAGAGGGTTATCTCCAGAAATAATTTTTATATCAACATCATTATCATTAAACCATTTAATTGTCTCATAGGCTTCTTCTCTAATATGATCAATTAAAACAAATAAACAAATTGGTTCAACTGGTTCATTTTTTCTAAAATCACTTAAAGGAGTTTTACTTTTAGCTAACAAAAGTACTCTACAACCACTTTTTGTATATTCTTCAACCTGACTAAGAATATTTTGATCTTCTATAATAAATTCAGGTGCTCCTAAAATTAATGTTCCTACTTCTTTAAATTGCACTGCAGATAATTTTCTTGTGCTAGAAAAAGGTATTTTGTCTATTACTTCAAATTTATTAACTGGCTTATATTTTTTACTTAAAGCAATTGAAGTAACATTTTGGTCTTCAAAACATGCTAAGAAATCACCCATTAATTCATCAAGATTATATTTAATATTTTTTAAAGGGACTATTTTCTCTAAAATCATTTCACCATCAGTAATAGTGCCTGTTTTATCCAAGCATAAAGTGTCACATCTTGCTAAAGATTCAATGGCATAAGAGTCATTCACTAATGTTTTTTTCTTTGCTAAATTAATTACTGAAACAGTTAATGTAGTGGAAATTAATAAAAATAATCCAGATGGAATCATAGCAACTAAAGAGCCAAATGTAACTTCTAACACTCTAATAATTGAATCAATAGTAAAATAATTTTTTATAAATGATGCAATTCCAATAGGAAGAATAATTGCTGATATTAATTTAATAATTCTGTTTAACGATGTTAATAAAATAGATCTAGCTTTTTTTACTTTACGGGCTTTATTTTGTAATTGAGCAATATAATTATGTTCACCTATTCTATCACATCTACAAATACAAGCGCCAGAAACAATATAAGATCCTGCAAGCAAATAATCATCTGTTTCTTTTTTTATAGGTAAAGATTCACCTGTCAATAAAGATTCATTAACTTCTACTGTTCCTTTAATAATGTAACTATCAGCTGGTATTTCGTTGCCAGCTTTAAGGCAATATACATCATCAAGAACCATTTTATCATTTGGTATTCGAAAAGGTTTTCCATCTCTAATAACTTTTACTTGACTAACATTAATTAAAGATAATTTATCAATAACTTTTTTTGCTCTTATTTCTTGAGTTATACCAATAATTGTATTAGCTAAAACAATCAGTAAGAAAAAACAATTTTTATAAGAGCCAATTGATAATAAAACTATACCAAAAGAAAATAATAAAATATTAAAAAAAGTAAAAACATTTTCTAAGAAAATTTGCAAATATGTCTTAGATAATGTCTTTGCTTGATTATTATACAAATTGTTGATTTGCCTTTCTTCAACTTGCAAATAATTTAATCCTTCTTGATAAGTAGGATTATATCTAATAGCTTTATCAAATAAATCTATTTTTTTATTTCTTTTTCCTTTTTTTGCTAAAATAAGCTTAGGAATTTCTATTGTTTTAGAAAAAATCGATTTTTCTTCAATTTCATCATCGTCATCTTCTAAATTAATTCTTGAATATTTTTCTTTATCATTTTCTTTCTTAGCCATGTTCTCACCCAAAATTCTATCACATATATTATATATAATATAATAAAATTTATAAAAATAATACTAAGAATATGAAAATTATAACATCTTATTTAAGCCGTCTTTAACTTGGTCTTTCTTAACTGCCTTAATAATCTTTTCTTCTTTTTCTTTTGAAACAGTTTTACCTGCTAATTTAGCTACATCTTGAATTAATTTTCTTAAATTTCTTTCATTATTCATATCTTTTCCTTGAATAGATTTAGCCAAATTAATAATATCTTCTCTTTTAACATTGGTTTTTTCTTCGACTTTATCAAATATTTTTTCATCCATAACTATCACCAAGATAGTATATGAGCCTAGAAATAAAATGTTATTCTTTTTTTAATTCTCGCGTCATTAATTTATATGCAATTTCACTAGGTTTCTTATTTTCGTATAATACTTGATAAACCGCTTCTATAATTGGCATTTCAATATTTTTTTCTTTAGCCAACTCGTGAATGATTTTTGCAGTTCTAACACCTTCAACTGTTTTAGTATTTGTTTGTAAAAAATGTTTACTACTATCATCTTTACCTATTTCAAGTCCTGCTTGAAAATTTCTTGAATGAACCGAATTACAAGTAACAATTAAATCACCAACACCAGTTAAACCCATAAATGTTGATTCTTTACCACCTGCATTCACTCCATATCTAATCATTTCCACTAATCCCCTAGTAACTAATGCTGCTTTGGCATTATCACCCATACCAATACCTATTAACATACCAGAAGCAATAGCAATAGCATTTTTTATTGCTACACCTAATTCTGCACCTATTTCATCTGTTTGAACATACACTCTAAAATATTTATTAGAAAATATTCTTTGAATGTATTTAGCTTCTTCTTCATCTATACAAGTTGAAGTAATACAAGTTAACATTCTCAAAATTACTTCTTCTGCATGTCCTGGACCAATTAAAGAAACAACTTCATATCTATATTCATTAGGAATTACATCTCTAACCACTTCAGACATTCTTTTTAAAGTAAGTGGATCGAATCCTTTTGCTACAGAAACAATATGTATTTTTTTATCTAATAATGGTAAAACTAAATTTAAAACATTTCTATAAGCATTACTTGGGACTGCAACAATAATTAATTCTGTTTCTTTTAAAGCTTCTTTTAAATCAGTTGTAGCAGTTATTAAATGAGGCAAAACAACTTCATCACCAAAAAATTTACTATTTTTATGACGATTATTTATGTCATTAACTTCATCTTTATCAATACCATAAATTGTAACATTGTTACCATTATCAGCAAGAACTTGCCCTAATGCTGTTCCCCAAGTTCCTGAGCCAAGAATTGTGCATTTCATATTTATTTTCTCTCCCTACAAATAATTTTTATTGGTGTTCCTTCAAAATCAAATGAAGATCTTAATCTATTTTCTAAATATCTTTGATAAGAAAAATGCATATATGAAGGATCATTACAAAATAATACAAATGTTGGTGGTTTGATTGCTACTTGATTAGCAAAATATATTTTTAATCTTCCTCCATTAAATGAAGGTGTAGGATTTATAATTTGTGCATCTTCAATAATATCATTTAAAATTGAAGTTGAAACTCTCCTTTGATAAGAATCGTTTGCTTTAACAATTTCTGGAAGAAGCGTGTTAATTCTTGATTTATTTTTAGCAGAAAGAAAAACTATACTTGCAAAATCTAAAAATTTAAATTCATCTCTTATTTTTTTAGTAAATTCAATCATAGCTGTTTCGCTTTTTTTTACTAAATCCCACTTATTAACGACTATTACCATAGCTTTATTTGCTTCGTAAGCAAAGCCTGCTACATGTTTATCTTGTTGTTGAATTCCTTCTTCAGCATCTATAACACTAACAACAACATCACTTCTTTCAATTGCTGCTAAAGCCCTAATAGCTGCATATTTATCAACAGCTTCAAATATTTTTCCTCTTTTCTTTAATCCTGCCGTATCAATAACAACAAAATCTTGTTCATCTTTATTAAAAGGTGTATCAATTGCATCTCTAGTAGTACCCTCAATGTTAGATACAATTACTCGATCTTGATTTAATAAAGCATTTGTTAAAGAAGATTTCCCTACATTAGGTCTACCAATAATAGAAAAGCAAATTGCGTTTTGATATTGAACATCATCTTTTTCTGGTAATAAATGAATAATTTTATCTAAAACATCTCCAACTCCAATACCATGAGTAGAAGATAAAGCAATTGGATCTCCTAATCCTAAAGAATAAAAATCATTAATTAAATCAATTTTTGAAATATCATCAATTTTATTAACTGCTAAAACTACTTTCTTTTTTTCTTTTCTTAACATTTTGGCAACTAATAAATCATCATTAGTAACTCCTAATAACCCATCTGTAACAAATAAAACAACATCTGCTTCATCAATAGCTATTTCTACTTGCGCTCTAATTTGTACTTGAAAAGGAGCATTATTAATTTCTACTCCACCCGTATCTATTACTGTAAATTCTTTAGTTAACCATTCACCTTTTCCATATAATCTATCTCTAGTAACCCCTGCTTCATCATTAACAATAGCTTTTCTAGATCCAATAATACGATTAAAAACAGTAGATTTACCAACATTAGGAGACCCAACAATAGCTACTATTCCTCTACTCATTAGTTTCACCAACTTTCTTATTAATAATTTTTAATACTTCATTGACAACTCCTTCAATAGTCATATTAGAAGTATCTAATTCAATCGCATCATCAGCTTTTTTTAAAGGAGCAAAATCACGATGTGAATCAATATAATCTCTTTTCTTTAATTCTGATAAAACAGATTCATAAGAACAATCTATCTTTTTTTCAATATTTTCTAAATATCTTCTTTTAGCTCTTGTTTCAACATTAGCAATTTGAAAAATTTTTACATCTGCATTAGGTAAAACATAAGATCCAATATCTCTTCCATCCATAACAACTGAAGTGTTTTTTGACATTTTTCTTTGTTGTTCAACCAAAAACAATCTTACATTTTTATAAGAAGCAATATAAGAAACATTATCATTAACTAAAGGACTTCTAATTAAATTTGTAACATTTTCTTTATTTAGAAAAACTGTATGATCTTTACCCAATTCCACTTCAATATCATCCAAAATTTTTTCTACTTCTTTTTCATTTTGGCAATCAATATTATGGATTAAACAATAATATGTAACAGCTCTATACATTGCACCTGTATCTATATATGTAAAATTAATTTTTTTAGCCACCATTTGAGCAATAGTTGATTTTCCTGCTGCTGCTGGGCCATCAATTGCAATACTTATATTTCTCATAAAAACCTCTATAAAACTTTAATTAATACAACTACTAATAAAAAAATTAAAGCTAATACAACTAAAGCAAAACCGCTATATTTTCCTATTTTTATCCACGTAGCTTTTAATTTTGCTTTTTTTTCTAACCTGATTTTTTCTTTTAATTCTTTTTGCTCAATAATCATTGTATATTCATCATGAGCTTCAATAATTTCATCCATAGTCATTGTCAAAGTATTTTTAATAACTGGCTTATCAGTAGTTTCAATTACTACTTCTTTTTCTTCTTTAGGAGCTTCTTCTTTTACTTGAGAAGCTATCTCTTCACGATATAATTTAAATTTTTCTTCTCTAGACTCCATTAAAATCACCTCGTTATGTTCTTATTTTACTAGAAAAAACCATTTAATCATAGCACTTTTAAATAATAAACCATATAAAAAAAGAAAAAAACTTAAATACTTTGTTTTAAAATAACATTTCTTTAAGTTTTTTATTATGTTAATCAACTTCAAAATAATTTTCAATTAATTTTTTTATACGATTAATTATTGAAAAATTTTCATAAAAATAATTATAAAAATATTTTGTTGAAGATTCAGGAAATATTTTCATTTTGGAAATATAACTAGTTTTTTTACTTTTTCTCATTTACAAATTATGGTTCAATAAGGCCTATTGCAAAACCACAGTCATCATCAACTGAACTCAATTCTTCATTATAATCGAAAAGAGCAAATTTTGCTTGATAATAACCACCTGTATAAACAGGATATTCAATATATTCAAAATTATTTTTCATTCCCCTTGTTCTTAGTTTAGTTGCATTATTAATATCTACTAAAACTATATCATAATCATGAAACTTTAAAGATTTTACAGTACCATCACTATACGCTAACCAAAAACCGTATGCTTTTAAAATATCTCCATCACCTGGAGAACAAGGAGTCATAATATAATAATCAGTATTTGTACTATGTCCATATCTTAATAAATATTGATTAACAAATGCTTTATCAATATTAATACATCCAGCACCTTCATAAATTCTTGGTTCGTTATGTCTACCATAATCTCCAGCCATAATGCTTGTATTTGCACCAAGTAAAGCATAAACTGCTGCAGGATTTCCTTTTAGTTCTGGGAATTTTTCAAGTAATAAAGCTGTACATCCAGAAACAACAGCAGTAGAAATTGAAGTGCCTGTATGTGATCCATCCATTCCAGGAACTTCTACATCAATTCCAATTGCAGTGATATTAGGCTTAGTTGGTCCTTCAACAGTTACCCACGATGATTCATTTGTTGGAATAAATCTGCTATTACAATCTCCTATAGTAAAAACATTGTATCCTAATCCTGGGTTAGCTATATATCCATTTCCACTTCCATCACTACCACCTTCGTTACCAGCAGCTGCAAACACAATTAATTTATATTGTCTAACAATATAATCAAAATATGCTGAATCAGAATTGTATTTTCCATTTACAGTGCCAGACCCAATACTAGCATTAACAATATCAACTCTATTGTCTAACAACCAATCAAATTCTTCTTCAAAACCTAAAATTGCTTGTAAGCTATATAAGCTACAGTCTGGAGCAATACCTTCATTTCCACCTATAATAGAGCCCATGCTAGTAGCATGTTCTTGAACATTTTTAATATTGAATATTTCAGGCTTAATTGTGATATTTTTTCCTGCAAAAACTTCATTTTTTTCATCAATAACACCTGCATCTAACACACCTACTTTTACACCCTTCCCTGTATAACCAAGATCATTATTAATATAATTAATACCTAAAGTATCTTTAACACCATAAAGCTTTTCTTTTACTGTTCTTTTAGCAGGATATTTTATATTTATTTCATCAATATAATTTTTATTAGACAAACGTTTTAAAGGTGAAATAGATGTAGTTAATTCTTTTGTTTTAAGTGTAAAATTAAAAAAAGGAGTATATTTTGATACATAAATATTTTTCATATTAGATGTATCTATTTTTTTTAATAATTCATTGTTTTTAGAAGTAAAATATTGTTTACTTCTATCATAAAATTCATCACGATAATCTTCAAATTTTCCTTTTATATTCATTTGTTTTCTCATTTCAAAATTATCATATTTAAATTTTACAGAAATACTGACATCTTCAGTTGAAATATCAGTTAAAGTTTCATTTTCTTTATTATCAAGAGAAAGTTTTTGTAAATTTCTACTTTCAAAATTAATTTTAGATGAGGTGCTGTTTTCACTAAACACACCAAAAAAAATCGGAATCATAAGAAAACTTATGACTCCGACAAATTTAAGATTAATCATTAAATACCAACTTTTTTCTTTAGATTCATAAATTTATATTAAATAAATAA
>CAJKZK010000076.1 GCA_905204225.1 uncultured Bacillota bacterium | reverse complement strand
CATTATTGTTACTGCTTTTCTTTTATGATGGTGTAAAATTTTGACGTATACGTTTCATATTTGTTTATTTGTATAAATTAAATTATATATAATACTTTTAATTTACGTAATTAAATACTACATTTGCATTTGTATTACCAACAAAATCTATTCCACATTCAAAAGTATCTGTTGCATATTTTTCACTAAAACAACAATTAATTGTTAAACAATTAAAATCGCAAAATGCCTCTTCTGCAATATCAATAACAGATGCAGGAACAACAATAGATTTAATTCCATCAGTTTCAGTTCCAACATTAGAAAATGCAGTACTTCCAATAGAAACAATTTTCGTACCTAAATCAATACTTTCAACATAATTATTATCACCAAAGCTAGAACAGCCAATAATTGCAGCACTTTCGATCTTTATTGTTTTTAAAGTATCCATATAACAAAATGCTTGATCTCCAATATTAACTAATGACTCAGGAATAATTAAATCAATTAATCCACTATTATCAAATGCATTTGAATTGACTGTTTCAATGCCTGTCAAATCAATAGATGTTAAATTACTTTGTCCTAAAAAGCACTTGTTTCCAATGGTTTTCACAGTTTTTGGTATAACAAAACCACCTTCTTCTTTAACATAACCTCTAATAAGAGTTGCACCATCTTTAGAAACAATCGTGTTATCATTTATAACTACTTCATCTTTTGAAAAAACAGAATTAGTTAATGTAAAAGAAATATTCTTTTTTAAATTTCCTTTTACAACATTATCTTTCACTAATATAATAGCGTTATTATCAACCCAACTATACTTACTAAATGGTTTTTCAGTGATACCATTAATATCTTTATAATAACATTTAATTTCTGCACTAGGATTATCGTTAGTAAATTCAAGCACCCTTAAATTATCGCAGCCAGAAAATATCTTTTGTTCAACAGCCACTAAAGTTGACGGTAATGTTACTTTTTCAATAAATATATTCTTAGCAAAAGCTTCTCTATTAATTCTTGTAACTCCTTCTGGTATTACAACATCAGTTTCTTCACTTGTTCCATTAAACTTCAATAAAACGCCATCTTCAATAACAAACGAACTCGATACTCCTGTACCAATAAATGATTTATATGCACTCCATTTTTCTTTTAAAGCTATTGCAATTTCATTATTGTCACAAATAATATTTGGAACATAATCTCCAAGTCCATTACCAGTAAATTTAGGATAATTTGTAATATTTTCTTCAAAATGAATATTCCAAGTTTTTAGATTACCACAATTAATAAAAATTCTATCTCCTATTGTTGCATTATCTTTGAATGTAATATCAATAGATGAAATTTTCGTTCCAGCAAATGCACAATCACCAATAGATTTGACGCTACCTAAAAATTTAATTGATTTAACAGTATCACTAGATACGAAAAAATTAGAAATATTATCAATATAACTTGGAATAACAATTTCAGTTAACTGTTCACAAGAACTAAAAATATAATCACCAACCAATAAAGAAGTTACATTATCTAACTTTTCTGGAAAATTTATTTTTTCTATTTTACTTGCACTAAATGATGTTTTTCCTAGACTTTTTATTGTAGATGGAAATGTAACATTTTGAATTGCACTATATCTAAATGCTTCATCGCCAATAATTTCTACCTTTTTTAAATCGATTGATTTAAATTTAGAATATTTAAATGCACTATCGCCAATTTCTTTTATAGTATCTAATAAAGTATAACTTTCTTCCACTTTATTACATGGATAAGTTATTATTTTTGTAAAATTTTTGTTATATAAAGCTCCATCTTTAGAAGCAAATAATTCATTATCTTCATCAACAGTTATACTTTCTAATTTAAAAGATTCATTTCTAAAATTATATTCTTTCAAATTTTTAGAAAAATGTAATGACTTAACACCAGTTGATGTCAATAGATTATTAAAAATTTCTAAAGAATCAGGTAATTGTAAACTTTCTAATCTACTTAATGAAGAAAACGAATTTGCTTGTAAAGACTTTAATCCTTCGTTTAATGTAACTTTTTGTAATTTATTCATGTTTGAAAAAGCATGACTATTAATAACTGTAGCATTTTTTAATACCACTTCTTCTATATTATTCAAATTTACAAATGCATTTTTAGTAATATTTTTTTGTTTTGTAAGAGTCACTTTTTTTAATGTCTCTGGCACAGACATATCTTGCATATTTCCACCCATACCAAATAAAAATCCAAATGTTGATTCTTCATCATTAATTGTTTCACCATAAAATGGAGTAATTAATTCTTCTAGCATTTTTAAATTACTTAAAGCACCACCAACAATTTTTTCAACATTATCAGAAATTGTTAATTTTTTAATCTTATTACTTTCACTAAATGCATTATCTAATATTCCTTTTACAGGTAAACCATTATATGTATTTGGAATTGAAACTTCATCAGCATCATTATCAGTAAAACTTTTTAATAAATAACCATCTTTTTCATTTGATAAAACATAAGATAATGATTTTAAAGCAAAATCACCTTTCAAAGACATATTATCTTTAACAATAATAACTTCATCAGGTTTATATGTTTTTACTCCATCAGTCCAAGATAAACATTCATATTTTGGATTAATTAAAGATAATTCTTCTAAATCAAGAAGATCACCATCCTTTAAAGTAAGTGTTTGTCCTTCGTGGGCTTCACTAAAATCAACGCTTATAGAATAAGTAACAACTTGTGAAATACTATTATTCATATCACACGAAGTAATAGTAAAAGTAGATGTAAACAGTAACGCTAAAACCAATAATTTTTTCATACTATAATTCTCCTTTGCAAAATTATTAAGAGTTATTATAATATGTCTTTTTATGAAATTATATAATTTTATAAAAAGTTTTTTTCATTTTATTTTATAATTATTCTTTTACCTAATTCAATAAGCTTAAATATATATCATTTTGTAATATTATTAAAAAACTTTATCATCTCATTATTAGCTATCTTTGCTTCATCAGTTTCCGGAAACATCGCAACAAATGCATGTGGAAGTAATTTCTTAGAATTAATATTTAATAATTTAGTTTTTATATTATATTTAGCTAATGCTTTAGAAAATTCTATACTATAATGTCTTAAAAAATCACCTTTATTTGTAATTAAAAAACATGGTGAAAGGAAAGATATTATTTCTTTATTTTCAATATTATAATAAGCATTATGATATTCTTTTTTATAATTTTTACCATATATTAATTTGGGTACAAAGACTCCTATTTGATCAAATTTATTTGTATAAAACATTCCACTTATTAAACCAAGTCCTTTAATTGAAGGATTAATTTTATTTTTTAATTTTAATAAATTGATTAGATTAGAATTATTTTTCAAAGCAGATAAATAAACACATAAATATGCACCCGCACTATCACCAGTTAAAAATATATTATTATTATCACCATTATATTCTTTAGCAATCTCATTTATTTTATTAATTGCTATAATTAAATCATTTAATATATCAATAATTTTAGCATTTGGAGATAAAGGATATTCAACACAAAAAACTATATACCCTTTCATAGCTAATTCAGCACAATATAATCGATTAACTTCTTTTTTTCCAAGTAAAAATCCCCCACCATGAATATTAATAATAATTGGCAATAAATCATTATTATTACGTGGCTGATAAATATCCATTAAATGAGACTTATCTTCATCAAAATAAGATATATTTTCATACATTTTAACTTTATCAACTGGAAATGGATTTGCTTTATCGTGTTTGTTTAGCCATTTATCTAATTTTTTTTCTTGGTTAGAAATTTGTTTAATTAATAATTTTTCAAACATATTAGCTCCTATAACTTAATTATAAGAAAAATAAGCAACTTTTTAAAGTTGCTTATTAACACTTGCATCATATATTTTATTAATTGAATTAGAAATTGTCTTATCAAATTCTACTTCACTTTGTTGATATGTTAAACCTTCAAGTAACGCTCTTGAGAAACTAGCAATTAAACCTTTAATGTGTTTTAATTTTTGATTAGCTAATTCTTGAGAAAAGCCACCAGATAAAGCCACGATTCTTAGTACATGTTTATCTAATAAAATATCATCATATAAATGTGGATTGACTGGGATTGATATTTTTAAAATAATTCTTACATTATCATCTAATTTATTAAGATGTTGTTTAATTAAATCATGTAATAAACTTTCGCTTTTTTCTCTATCTTCACTAGTAATTGTTGTTTCAGGCTCAATAATTGGAATTAAACCATGAGAAAATATTTGTAAACCTATTTTAAATTGTTGATCAACAATATCTTTAATGCCTTGTTCATTATAATGATTTATTACACTTCTCATTTTCGTGCCAAAAACTCCATGTTTAACAGCTTTTTGCAATGTTTCATCAAGATTAGGAATATCTTTCATTAATTGAACACCATTTTTTTCTACATCTAATACTTTATCACATTTCAAAAAAGTAAGAATATTTTTCTTTTCCCATAAAAATTCACTAGTATATAGATTATCAATTTTTCTTTCCATAGTTTGTTCAAAAAGAATAGCCCCAATAATTTTGTCACCATTAAAAGTAGGAGATTTAATTATTCTAGTTCTCATTTGGTGAATTAAATCAAACATTTTATTTTCATCTTTAACTCCATTAACAGTATAAAAAGAATCATCAATTCCATACCCTTTTAACGCTTTAGGAGTTGATCCTCCAGATTGATCAAGAGCCGCAATAAATCCTTTTCCATTTTGCATCTTATTAAGTTTTTCATTATCGATTGAATTTAATATTTTCATAATACCACCTTCTATCCTCATTATACAGCATTATTATATTAGTTGCAACTAACTTAAAAATATGAATTTTATACCATTATTTTAATTTATTCTTCTTCAACTATTTTTAAAGATATATTATCATTTTCATCGAATCCTAAATCTTCATATGCAATATACATTTTAAAATCATAACCTGTATTTAAATTATTAAAAACAGTTTCTTCTTTGTGATATTCTGTAGATAAGAAATCATTAGATATATTGTTTGTATCTAATGAAAAATCTTTTAAATTAATTTTATATTCACTATTATTGCTAGATAATGATAATTTAAAATTCTTAATTTTTAGATCTTTATTTATTAAATTGAAATTTCCAATCAAAAAAACTCCGTTTGTTCCTTTTTGAATTAAAACCTCACCAAAATCATTTTTTTCAATTGTACTATAATCAATATATGAACTTAATACTCCTTCATTATAAGGATCATTATTTTCTTTAATTATTTTAATAGAAGAATACTCATTATTTTTTTTATTAATTTGATTAAAAAAATCTTCTTTTAAAGAAAAATTTGTTTCTGCTCCCATATTCCATGGTTCAAATTTATTATTATATAAATTATCATTAGAACTTATTGACAAAGTATTTAACATATATTCATTATTTATAAAGTTCTTTTCGTTACTAATATATAAAGAATCATAAATAGATTTATCAACATCTTTATTTACAAAATTATTTATAGATGAATAATTTTCTTTTTCACTAGAAACAACAAAGGAGTAATCAGTAAAATTCTTTTCAGTTAAAATAAAAGAGCTCTTTTTATTATCTTCAATAAAAAAAGATGGTTTTTTTTCTTTTATTTCTTCATATGTAGGATTACCATATATGCTTAATACAGTAAATGTAGATAAAATTGATAAAGGTAATTTTTTTGCCATACTAACTCACTCCTTTCTTCTTAATTTTATTGTACTATTTTCAACTGCATTTTACAAATAAGATAAAAATTATTTTTTTCTTTTAAAGAAAATTTTATCAATTAATTTATAAAATGTATCATTAATCTTATCTGCATATTTATAAGAAAAATAAAATGCCACTAAAGCTATAACACAAACAAGAGTCATAATACTAATACCTATTGCATCATAATGAATTATTTCACCTGACATAAAAAATAATGTTCCAAAAATTGAAATTGCTCTTGTAAATAATTGCATAATGAAAAATGTCATCAAAGAAATAGGTAAAATGCCAGCTAATGAACATAAAGCATCATCTGGGAATAATGGCAGCAAAAACATAAAAAATAATATAACATTTTCTTTGTTTTTCATTTTAATTAAATATTCATCAACAACTTTATTATCGCCAACAACCCAATTAACAAAAGGTCTTCCTAGCCATCTGCCTAAATAAAAAGCTAAAATAGAACCCAAAACTATCCCAATATAAGAATATAAAAAAGAGAGCCAAAATCCAAACAAATAATTACCTACAATAATTGTTATAGATGATGGAATAGGAATAAAAGTGACTTGCAAAAAGGAAGCGAAAATAAAAACTAATGGTGCAAAAACACCAGTAGAAGCTATTTTAGCTTGCAATTCTTCTTTAGTTAAATTAATCCACCCTAAATATTTAAATAAAAAATATAAACCTAAAACAATTAATCCAATAACCAAAAAAGAAATTATAATTTTAATAATGATTTTCTTTATATTAATTTTATTATCCATAAATAAAAAGGATTGATTTACAATCCTTATTCACTTTTTTCTTCTTTTGCTTCAACTTCAACAACATTAGGTTCAATAGGGCCATTAAAAGAAACTTGTCTTTGTCTACTCTTTTTAGAATTAACAATTTTTTCAACTTTATCACCTTTTCTTGTGAATATAGCGAAAACAATTACAAAATAAACAATCGCACAAAGCATTAAGACAAAACCAGCAGTAGCAAAATTTGTTTCAATTTTTAACCAACTAAAGAAACTATCTTGTGCTTGTTTTAAAAATGAATCTTCAAAATTTTGTTTAGTTGGATTCAATAAAATTAAACCAAATATTGAAAATAAAACTCCAAGTGCTAAAGCAACACCACCAATAGAATAATAAACAATTTCAGCAATTTTTAAATCACGTTTAGCTTTAGTTGTATTTTTAATATTTTCCATTAATTATTCTCCTTTATTTTCTTCAGGAGTTAATTCAGTAGTTGTTTCTTCTTTTGCTTCTTCTTGTACTTTTTCTTGATTTGAGCGCATTTCTTTATCATAATTAATCAAATCAGAAACTTCTCTTTGATATTCAGCTCTCCAATCATTTTCAGTTAAAACAACTGCTTTAGTCCATAATTCATGTAAATTTAAGATTTCTTTTCTTAAACCTTCTCCTGTATCATCAATTTTTTCTTTTCCACCCATACAATCAATAACAAATTTTGTTTTTTGTACAGCTAATTTATAAATATCATCATCATAATTTGCATGTGAATCTACAAATCCAAAGAACCCAACATTTTTATTTAATTCATTTCCAATAAAATTACTTTGAGGTGTACTTTGTCCTTTTGATTCATGCATTACTTTATTAAATTCAACAAATAAATGATGAATATGATCTGTAATAACTAAAGATGCAACACAACGATACATTGCATTTTCTTTATTAATTAATCTTTCAAAAGATTCTTCATAAGTATTATTTTCTTTAGAATTTTTTATAAATCCTAAACAAATTTCATATATGGTTTCATGTAATCCAACAACATAATCAAGAATTTGAGTTGAATATCCATTATCTACAACAACTTTATCATTTTCTAAAAATACAGCACGTGATTCATCACCATAAATTAAATCAAAAAAGTCAGTCATGTTTTGTCTAACCTTTTCACCCATTTCATTGTTATTTGCTAAAAAACGGGAAAAAGGATGATTTTCAGTTAATGCTAATTTTAAAATTTCTTTTCTTTGTTTATAAACTTCTGCATTATAACCATCTTTTTTTTGGATTAAATATTCAAGAGTATCTCTAACGATAACACTTACTTGGTAAATATCCATAACATATCTTGTAGTTTGATTCATATTTTTCTCCTTCTAATCAACATAATCATTTATACAATAGACACCATCTATTTGAACTTTGGCCTTACTTTTCACTTCTTCTGGAGCATGTTTCATAACATAACTATTTGAAAAATTTTCAAATAATGGGATATCATTTCCAGAATCACCAGCGACTGCAACCTCGTCACTATTAATTTTTAGCACATCTATGAATTTTTTTAAAGCATTTGCTTTATTTACACCTTTTTTCATAAACTCAATTGACTCTCTAGACCAAAGAATTTCAAATTCAGTGCCATATGCATCAAGAAATTTATCATATTCTTTTCTAGCAACATCAATTTTTTTCTTGCCAACGCCATAAACAGGCATCATTTTATATATACGTACTTTATCATTATTAAACAATTTATACAATTTTTTTTCACCATATGATAATTTATCACGATAAAAAAATTGTGTACGCATATAAAATAAAACACCTATTCTAGTAAATAAATTTAATCTTACAGGAACAAGTACAAGAGGATAGAGATTAGACATAAATACCCAAGCAACGATGTTATCAGCATATTTATTTTTTTCATAAAAATTTTTTACAACATTTGTATCCATAGGTTGATCATAAAAAAATTCATTATCTTTATAAATAACTGACCCATTACAACCAATCATAGAAACTGGAGCATTAATCTTTTTACTAATTCTTTTACAAATATTAATATTTCTACCAGAAACAAGAACTAATTTATTACCATCTTTAGTAAATTTTTTTAAAAAATCTTTATTTTTTTTTGAAATACCACTAAAGATTCTTTTAGGACAAAACAAAGTTCCATCTAAATCTGTTGCAAGCAATCTAATCATCTTTAACTCCGTAAAAATATTATAGACTATTATTTTATAGATTACTATATATAAATTTATAAAATTAACGATTTTTCAAGCAAAAATTTAATATAATAGCATA
>CAJKZK010000075.1 GCA_905204225.1 uncultured Bacillota bacterium | reverse complement strand
TAATGGATATAATATTTTTGAAAACGAAAATACCCAAAAAGAATTTGTAAAAAAAATAATAAATAAAATTAATGATTTAAGTAGTGATGAATATAATTGGGAATTAATAAAGTTATATAATTGTAAATTAGATTTAAAAGGTGAAATTGTTTGTAAAAGTGGAAATATGAAAGCATTTGATTATATGTTAAATGCGATGACACAAGTAGAAAAAGATGTATTATTGGAACATAATTTATATTCTGATAATGAAAATAATAATTTTTTATCAAATAATAAAAAATTTGCTTTTACAAACGATGAAATAGAACAAAAAGAATATTTTAAGATAATGTTAAACAATAATTGTAATTGTATGCTTGATTATCATAATAATTATGAACCTATTTCTAATGAATGTTTAAATTATTTTGAAGGTAAAATAAAAATTAATGATTTGAGAGAAAATGAAAATATAAATAATATTCATTTATATATTGATTCATTTGGAAGAGATTATCATATTGCATTACGTAAATGGAAATCATTATCTTACAAAGAATATTGTAAATTTATAGATTATAAAAAAACAAAATATTTTAAAAATTTAGTAAACAATAAAGATTCTAATCCTTTAAAATATTTTGAAGAATTAATTATTATTGATAATATGTAAAATGGTGGTTTTATGGATAAATTTGAAGAATATTTAAATAAAAAAGATAATGAATATGTTGACTTAGCGTTAATTGATAAATCCTATAAAAGTTATATTAAAAAAGGAGTAAAGAAAAATGAGCCTAATTATAAAGATGTAAATTCTTTCGACAAAGATAATTTAGATTTATCTACTCTTGGTGATGCAATAATTAAATTTGTTTATGTAAATTTGTTTATTGATGACAATAAAATAAAGATGTTATCTAAAGAAATCGAAAAATATATAACAGATAAATATTTTATTACTAAAGTAGCAAAAAAATATGATATTCTTAAACATGTAAAATATGATAAATCAGATAGTAAGATGCATACTGATTATGAATATAAAGATAATGAAAATAGAAAATTTATTGCTACTGCAGTAGAAGCAATGATAGGAGCAATATATTTGAATTTGATTAATAGAGATGGTGATTGGTTTAAGGAAATATCTACAATATTAAAAGAATGGATGACAATAAAATAATATTATTAATAGATAATTATCTTTTATATCATTTCTAATAAATCTTCTACATTACAATTTAATGTTTTGGCTAAAGCATAAACTGAAGCAGCAGATGCTTTATTTATATCTTTTGTACCAAGTTCATATTGTTGTAAAGTTCTTAAATTAACACCTGATTTTTTAGAAAGTTCATTTTGTGATAAACCGCATATTTTTCTAATTTGTTGAAGTCTTGTTGTTTTTATTTTATTTTTAATTCTTTCATTTATAACATCAACAAATTTATCTTCACTAGCTTCATGTAAAGTAGGGTAGAGTAATAAAATATCTTGCATAGAAATTTGTGAATGAATATATTTAAATGATAAACATGTTTTCCATTGATAATAAGCAATTATCCAACCACACCAATATTCTGGAGAATAATCAAAGTTATTTTGTGGTAATTTTATATCTACTTTATATCCACATTGTTCAAAAACATTTAATACTAGTTCAGATCCTGATATACCAATTAATATTTTAGGATTTCCATCTTCAAACATTTTAGAATATCCACTTGTAATAAACATATCCATGAATTTATCCATATCAAGATTATATCCATTTTTAGCGTAATCAAATGCTTCACCAAGATTTTTCATGGCTATTTCTAAATAATTATAATCGTAACTTTTTATCATCATTTTTTATACCTTCTTTAATTATATCTATCATATATATTCCATTTAAATCAATGTTTTCAAGTTCTTTTAAATATGTGCTTCTTGCTTCTTCATCTCTTGATTTTTTCTTGTTGTAATAAATCAAATTATCTACATCTACATAATTTATAAATTTTAATTGATTAAATGCTTTTTTTGATTTTAAACAATATTGAAGACCTAATTTACCTAATTTCATTGCAAGACCAAGTTGATATAAACTAATTTCATTACTAATAAACGCTCTAGCAAATGAAAAATATGCATCATCGGCTCTATAACCAATTATTACATCATAATCTTTATAATCAGGTAAGAAATTATCTAGTAAATATTTTCTTGCTTGTCTTTGTATAGGAGTTGATAAATTGACAATTCTATTTTCCATAAGAATTGCTAACCAATTTAAAATTGTATATTTTTCATTAGATAAATCTAAAATTTTTAATCCATCAAGACTTAATTCATATTTATTTGCATATCCTTTATTATCATTAGTACAAGCCCATTCTTTAGCAAGTTCTAAATATTCTGTACAATAAAAACCTTGACCATAATCATTATATTTTTTACCTTCACCAAATATTGGATTTTCAATAATTTTTGGTGAACCATGATATAGAATAATTTTTTTCATATTCAACTCCTTATGTACTTCCATAGAAGTATATTAATATTATACTTCCATAGAAGTAGTATATCAATTATTTTAAATTTATATTATAATATTAATGAATTTATTTAAGGGGTAAATATGGAACAAAAATATATTGAAGATAAAATGCATGAATTAGAAAAAATAATAAATTATAAATTTAATGATATTAATTTATTATGTGAGGCATTAAAAGCCAAAAAAAATAGTTGATATAGTTTTTAAAAGTAAAAATCATAAAGAATATTCTAATGATAAATTGGCGCTTGTTGGAGATACAATATTAAAATTTGTATTAGCTGAATATTTATATAAAGATCAATCATTAAAAACAAAAGAAGATATTACAAACAAAAAAAGTAAATTAGAAAGTAATAAAACTTTACATAAAATTTTTATTGGTGAAAATTGGAAAAGGTTTGCCTATAATGATGATAATTTTTATGATGAATCACCTAAAGAAAATAGAGTAAGTTGTAAGCAACATAATCAATATATTGAAGCAATTATAGCAGCTATATATTATGATTCTTCTTTTGATAATGCCAAACATTGGATATTATATTTTTTATTAACTATGGAATTGTAAATCACATATCAATCTGAAGAATTCTATTAATAGCCAATTTTAAATCATCACTTAAATTTCTATAAGCTTCAATAATATGATATTCTTCATTAGTAATATTATCATCTTTATCAATACCAATAACTTCAAATAAAGTAACATCAAAGAATTTAGCAATCTTAATTAATGATTCAATACTAGGAGTAATGATACCTTCACAATATTTAGATATAGTAGTAGGAGTAACATCTAAATATCTAGCAAGTTCATTTTTATTTTTCTTACTTTTAATAAATAAATTATTAATATTATTTTTAATAATGTTTTCAAATTCTTCATTTCTTTTCTTATTCATATAATAAATCTCTTTTCTATATCAATATAATAACATAATAATTATAAAAAATATCAAATAAAGTAAATAATGTCTCAAAATTGTCTTATTGAGTAATTTATATTGAAAATATATCTTATTAAGAATATAATATAAATAAGGATAAATTAATAAGATATGGATTTTAAAACAATTAAATATCATTTAAAAGTAAATAAAGAAGAAAAGATATTATTACAATTTTTGATGCATATATCAAAAAACATCTATAATAGTGCTTTATATACATTAAGAAAAGATTTCTTTAATAATGGAAAAATAGAAACATATTTTAATTACAATAAAAAATTATGGAATAATGAAAATGTACATATACTTAATACATATCAAAGTATATGTACAATAAGAAGTTGTTATTATGCAATGGAAACATTTATAAAAAGAAAGAAACATATTCCACATTATTTATCTAAAGAAGGATATTATCCTCTTATTACAGATCAAATAAGATTAGTAATGATTAATAATAAAAAATATATTAAATTACCATTATCAAATATAGTAAGAACAAATAATATTTATAAAAAAGAATATCAAGATGAACTAATAAATAAATTTATAAAACAATTAAATAATATAAAATTAAAAACAATAAATATTCCAATACCAAAAATAATAAAAGGTAAAAAGATACATCAATTAAGAATTGTACCAAATAAATATGGAAATTATTTTGAAGTAGAAATGACATACGAATACGAAAAAGAAAATATAGAATTAAATGATAATAAATATTTAAGTATGGATTTAGGAATAAATAATTTATGTGCTTGTGTGGATAGTAATAATGAATCATTTATTATTGATGGTAAGAAATTAAAATCATATAATCAATTTTTTAATAAACAAAGAAGTTATTATCAAAGTAAATTAAAAAATAATAAAACATCAAAAAGATTACAAAGATTAAATAGAAAACATAATAATTTAGTAAATGATTATTTAAATAAAGCAGTAAATCAAATAAAAAATATCATAAAAGAAAAGAAGATAAAAAATATAGTTATTGGATACAATAAAGGTCTAAAAAATAATGGAATAAAAAATACAAAATTAAAAGGAAAAGATAAAAAAAGAATAAATCAAAATTTTGTCTCAATCCCAATATCAAGATTTAAAGATAAAATAAAATATCAATTAGAAAATATAGGTTGTAAAGTAACCATAATAAATGAATCATATACATCAAAATTATCATTTTATGATAATGATGAATTTATAGATAAAAAATATTCAGGAAAAAGAATAAAAAGAGGTTTATATGAAACACATAACAAAATATTAGTAAATGCTGATATTAATGCCTCCTTGAATATATTAAGAAAAAGTAATCCTAATTTAGAATGTATAAGTCTATTGAGGGATAGAGGTCTAACAATACCTACAAGAATACAAGTAAATCTTTAGTAAAAAAATAGAATAAATGCATAAAAACATTTATTCTATATTAATGTATTTCTTATATTATCTTGTGAAAAAGATTTATCTCTTATCGAATTTATTTCGATTTTGTTCTATCCGTTATTAAAAAAATATAGTACAATGTAAAGAAAAAGGATGTAAAAAATGAAAACAACTGAACAAATAAAAGAAGAATTAACATTAATTTTAATGTATTTAAATCAAAAATGTGAATATGAAAGAATGATTAAACAAAATATAACTTATTCTTTTAAAGGATATGATTTTGATGATATTAATGCTTTAAATGAAGAAGAATATATTATCGATGATGGCTATAAAAGTAAAAGAATATCATTTACCGATAAAGGAATAGAGAAAGCTAAAGAATTATTAAAAGAATGGAATATTGAAGAATAATGGAAAATTTATTTAATTACGCTACTAAAGAATTGTCTCAAGATGCTTTTTTAATGTGGTTAATGGCTAATTATAATTGTGAAGAAGACAACCAATTAAAATATGCTTCAAGAAAATTTATATGTAAATTATTTGAAATTAATAATGTTGATATAAATGAAAATGATATTTTAAATGTTGAAGTTTATCCTCAAGAAAATAAGATTGATATTTATGCAATTATTGATGTACAAAATAAAGGCAAATATGGTGTTTTTATTGAAGATAAAACATCATCTTTTGAACATAATCAACTTGTTAAATATAATAAGAATATTGAAGATATAAAAAACATTGATAAATTAGATCATGTTTTAAAAATATTTTATAAAAGTCATTTAATTGATAATGAAGAAAGAAAAAGAATAAATGACGCTAAATGGAAAGAATTTTCTTTTGATGAAATTTATAATTTTTTTATTGAATATAAAGATGTTAATAATATAATTTTATCTCAATATGCTAATTATGTTATAAATTTATATTTAAGTTCTTTTAATGTTGAAAAGCCAAAAGATAATAATTTAATAGCATGGGCATCTTATTTTGGAAATGTTATTAAAACAAGAATTGTTGGTATTTGTGATGCTTGGATAGTTGAAAATAGGCAATATGGTTATACATATATGTGTATGAGACCAATTAATCGTGGTAAAGAATTAATGCCTTATTTGGAAATAAGAAGTAGAGATTGTGTAAATAATCAATTTATGGCTAGAATTTTAATGTATGGTATTGATTATTACAAACATAAAAATGGTTTAGAAGAAATTAGAAAAATAATTTTAGAAAGAGAAAAAAATAATATATTTAAAGGAAATTATGGCGAAAAGAAAAATAAACAAGTAGCGCATACGATTAAAAATAAATATTATGCTGAAACTGATAATCAATTTGTTGATTTATGTAAAAAAGTAATTAATGAATATAATGAAATAATAAAATTTTGGGATTAATATTTTAACTAAATTACTTTTTGATAATGATTTATATTTTGTATTGTATTAAAATTGTTATGTGAAGATATGTATAACATATTATTTTGTTTTATTGTGGAGGATTTATGAAAAAAATCATTTTAACTGGTGATAGACCAACAGGTAAACTTCATATTGGTCATTATGTTGGTAGTTTAAGAAGAAGAGTTGAATTACAAAATAGTGGTGAATTTGATGAAATATATATTATGATTGCAGATGCTCAAGCATTAACTGATAATGCTGAGAATCCATCTAAAATTAGAGATAATCTTCTTGAAGTAGCGCTTGATTATTTATCCTGTGGAATTGATCCAAATAAATCTGTTATTTTTGTTCAATCAGCAGTTCCTGCTTTAGCAGAATTAAATTTATATTATTTAAATTTAGTTACTGTTTCTCGCTTACAAAGAAATCCAACTGTTAAAAATGAAATTACTTTAAGAAGTTTTGAAACTTCTATTCCTGCTGGATTTTTCTCTTATCCAGTTTCTCAAGCAGCAGATATTACTGCTTTTGACGCTACTGTGGTTCCTGCTGGTGAAGATCAAATGCCAATGGTTGAACAAACTCAAGAAATAGTACATAAATTTAATTCAATTTATGGTGATACTTTAGTAATGCCTAAGATTTTATTACCAGATAATGAAAATTGTCAAAGACTAGTTGGTACAGATGGAAAAGCTAAAATGTCTAAGTCTTTAGGTAATACAATTTATTTAAGTGATGATACTGAAACTGTTAAACAAAAAGTTATGTCTATGTTTACAGATCCTAATCATTTAAGAGTCCAAGACCCAGGTAATACAAAAAATAATCCAGTATTTATATATTTATCTTGTTTTGCTAAAGATGAACATTTTGCTAAATATTTACCTGAATATAAAAACCTTGATGAAATGAAAGCTCATTATGAAAGAGGCGGTTTAGGAGATATGAAATGTAAAAGATTCTTATTTAATGTACTTGAAGATACATTAACTCCTATTAGAGAAAAAAGAAAATATTATGAAGAAAGAATTGATGAAGTTTATAATATTTTATTAGAAGGCACTAAAAAAGCTAATATTAAGGCTAATAAAACTTTATCTAGAGTTAGAAAAGCAATGAAAATTAATTATTTTGAAGATGATAGTTTTGTTAAAGAAATGGAGAATAAATTTAATAAATAATGAATAAAGAATTTTTTTTATTAATGTTGTTTGTTATTTTTATTAATCTTTCATCATGTAATTTTAGACTTTATAAAGATGCAGATTTGATAGATGTAGAAGATATTATTAATAGATACAATGAAGAAGAAACAATGTCATTTAATAACTATCTAATTTCTTCTTTTTCAAGTGAAATTAAAGAAGAAAATGGTATATATTATTTTTCATATAAAGGATATACATATTCTTATGATAGTAATAATAAAAAAGTTACTCGTGAAGAAAATGAAGAAGAATCTTATGATTATTTATTTAATAGTTTTACAGAAGCTAAAAGTGCTTCTTTAAAAGTTGGAGATGTAATAAAAACAAGTTGTTTTTATCGATTTAGTAGTCATGGCAAAGGTAAAGGATTATATACAATTGTTGAAGATAATAAAGGATTAGATTTACCTCTTGATAATGGTTTGTTTGCAAGAATAACTGGTCGTGTTTCTTTTGAAAATTTAGGTGGATATGGTAATAATTTTTATAATGATTCACCTTTATTTGATAAAATATTTCAATATAAAGATAATTACGATTTTAAATACTTGTATTTTGAATCAAATTTTTATGTATGTTTAAGTCAAATTAATATGTATGAAGTAAATGATTTATGTTTTATAGGTAATAATTCTAGATTAGTAGTTAATGATGAATATATTGATACTAAATATAATGAATTCTTTTTAAATATTTCAAATTGCCATAATTTATTGTTTGTTAATTTTGGTGTTGATTATGATTTTACTAAACAAATGAATGGGATTAAGACTCAAGTTGGAATTCATAATAGTAAAAATCTTGAATTTGTAAAATGTGAATATAATATATTAAATAATTATCGTGATATTCAAAATGAGGTAACTAATTTTGATTGTTATCAAGGTTGGGAAAATATAATTATCAATAAATGTAAATTTAATAATTTATCTGATGTTGAAGCAGGTGGATCATTGTGGATTAGAGATTTTAGAAATGTTGGAAGTAAAAATATTAAAGTACTTAATTCTTCTTTTCATAAAATGGCTCATGATGAAATGATTGCGGTTTTTCAAGGAAAAGTAGAAGATGTTTTAATTAGAAATAATAAATTTTTAGTTGAAGAAAATGGCTTATCAAGTAGCGTTATGAATTTTACTTTTGGTTCTGGTAGTTCAATTATAGCAAAAAATATTTCTTTTATTGGTAATGAAGTTAATACTATTGCTAGTGGTGGACTTATTTGGTCAAATGGAGATAATGTTATTATTAAAGATAATATTATTAATGTTTCTATTTCTAAATATAGTAAAGGTAATTTTAGATTATTTGAAAGTACTGGTAGTGAAAGAATGATTTCTTTAATAGAAAATAATAATATAAATT
>CAJKZK010000074.1 GCA_905204225.1 uncultured Bacillota bacterium | reverse complement strand
TACATTCCAAGTATATTTACAAAAACCATATACTGAATATGATAAACAAAATAATATTGAAAAAGCTAGTGTAGAATTAGTTGGTTTTGCTAAAACTAAATCATTAAAACCAAATGAAGAACAAACTTTAAATGTTACTATTAAAGAAAAAGATTTAACTTCTTACGATTCATATAATAAGAAAACTTATATTTTAGAAAAAGGTGATTATTATTTAGCAACTGGTTTATCTTCTCATGATGCGTTAAATAATATTTTAAAAGCTAAAAATGCAAGTAGTAGTTATTATGATAATCAAGGTGATGCTAAATATGTTTATAAAATTGAAAAAACAGAAGATGATTTTACTACATATTCAATAAGTGAAAAAACTGGTAATAAAATTACTAATCAATTTGAAGATGCTGATGTTAATTTATATAAAAATACTCAAGATCAAAAAACAACTTATTTATCAAGAAGTAATTGGGAAGGTACATATCCAACAGGTGCATCATTAAAATGTACTAATTTAGATATGATTAATGATATGCAATATACTCTTGCTAGTGAAGAAGTAAATAATACTGAAGGTGTAAATATGCCTTTATATAATCAAGACAATGGTTTATCATTAATTGATTTAATGTATGATGATTATAATAGTGAAAAATGGAATCAATTACTTGATCAAATGTCTTATGAAGAACAATGTAAATTAGTTTTATATGGTTCTAATGCAATTGCAGGTGCAGCTTCTATTAACGCTCCTGGAGCAAAATCTATGGATGGGCCAGCTGGTATGAGACTTGCTGAAGGTACAAATGCTTATCCTAGTGAAACACTAATGGCCACTACATTTAATCTTCCTTTAATTGAAGAAATGGGTGAAGCATTTGGTATGGAAATGTTAGCTAATGGTTATACTGGTATTTATGGACCGGGTGCTAATATACATAGAAGTAATAATTCTGGAAGAAATTTTGAATATTATTCTGAAGATGGTGTTCTTTCTGGTTTAATGCTTAATGCTGAATTAAAAGGATTAACAAGTAAAGGAGTTATTGCTTTTGCAAAACATTTCTTAATGAATGATCAAGAAAGAAATAGATATGGTGTAGCTACTTTTGCTAATGAACAAACTATTAGAGAAATATATTTAAAAGCCTTCCAATATTCAATAGAAGAAGACAGTACAATTGGTTTAATGTCATCGTTTAATAGAATTGGATGTACTTGGACTGGAGCACATAAAGGCTTATTAACTGAAGTTTTAAGAAATGAATGGGGCTTTAAAGGTGTTGTCGAAACTGATGCGGGTGCAGCTGATTTTATGACTCATAAGATGGCTTTAGTTAATGGAGTGGTAGCAGGACAAGATCTTTGGATGATGGGTAAAGAAGGTAATGAATTTGGTGAATATAAATCAAATCCTGTAGTAGCCCAAGGTATTAGAAGAGCTTGTAAAAATAATTTATATGCTCAAGTTCATTCAAATACTATGAATGGTCTAAAATCGGGTGTTTTAATTGTTGAAGTTACACCTTGGTGGAAGAACTTAATTCTTGGCTTAGAAATAGGTGTAGGAGTTATTACATTTGCATGTTTAGGCTTAACTATTGCTTCATTTATATTAAAAAGAAAGGAAGATGTAGAAAATGAAAAATAAATTCTTTAAATTGTTTGTTGTTTCTGTTCTTCTTGGTGGAATATTTGTTTCTTGTGAACAAGTATCTTCAAGTAATTCAGTTCCTAATGGAGAAGAAGAGTGGTCTGGAAATTGGACAAAAAGTGATTGGAGTCAAACAGATGAACCTATAATAAAACATGAATGTTCTAAACAATGTTTAATATGTGGAAAATGTTTAGATTTAGAATGTCAAGAAGAAGCATGTAAAGAAAAATGTTTTGATTTAACTAATAGAACTAAATATACGTATTCTGCTGCTAATAAAAAAGTAAAACTTGTTCCAGGTAGTAAAGGTGATATTTTTAGAGTTCCAAATGACACTGATGGAGGATACGTTGATAATTTTAACAATAATAAGGATTGTGAAATTGTTTATTCTATTACTTCTGAAAAAGAAAATACTGTTTGTTTAGGAGCAACTATTTCAAGAATGCCTGATCCAACAAGTGTTACAAATACAACGGAATTATATGTTAATGGTGAACAAATTATATCTAAAGGTGTAGTAGCAGGAAACACTAATTTCTCTCAATGGTTTGACTGGACTGAATATTATATTGGTTGTATTAAGCTTAATAAAGGTGATAATGAAATAAAAATTAAAAATCCACATAGTGATGGAACACAATATAATTTTAAATCAATTAGTATTATTTCTGATACAAAAGTTGAATTAGGTAACGCGACTGGATATGTTGAACATGTTTGTACTCATAAAGACAGTAATGGTAAATGTACTGATTATACAAGTAATTATGAATGTTGTTTAGATAAAGAAGAAATAAATTGGAAAACAACTAATTTATATGGTAAAGATGATAAAGTATTAAAATTCCATAATAGTAATGACAATATTTGGAATGATGCAAGTAATGAACAATGTATTGGCTATATCGATTCAGTAAATAATGGGCAAACAGTAATTTGGTCATTTAATTCAACAGAAGAAACATACGTAAGATTATCTCTTGAACATAGTAAAAATAAGCCTGGTTTAAGATTTGATTCAACATGGAAATTAACTTTCAACGATGAAGAATTCTTTACTGAAGGTAGTACATCAACTGAAAATGGTGGATATGCCGATTATACATTCTCAACTATTGCTTATGTAAAAGCAAAAGTTGGTAAAAATACATTTAAGATGGTTCATGCTTCAACTCAAGGTTATAATATTAGATCTTTAAATGTTGTTTATCAAAACGGAAATATAGAAATTGCTCAAGCAGAAAGGTAAATTAAAATGAAAAAGAATTTCTTAAAAATTGCTGTTTTATCAGTATCAATGTTGATTGGAGGAATGGGAATATTAACTAGCTGTAATAATAATTCTTCTTCAACTCCAATAAGTAATAGTTCAAGTACTAATAGTGGAACTTCTTCGCAAGGAAGCTCTTCTTCTCAAGTAGTTAAAGTTGAAGATATAAAAATATCTTTAGATAACAACGAATTAAAAATTAATCAAGAAAAACAAATTAATTTAACTATCTTACCTACTAATGCTACTAATCAAAAAGTTACATATACTGTTTCAAATGATGTTGTTACTGTATCTACTAGTGGACTTATTAAAGCTAATAAAGCTGGAACAAGTGTAATTACTGCCACAAGTGAAGATGGTAAAAAGACTTCTAGTTTAAATGTTTATGTTAGTAAATATCAAAATGAATATTCTTTAGAAGCTGAAGATGCTTCTTTAAGTGGATGTGTTATTAGTGAAGACGCTAATGGTAGTAATGGTAAAGTTGTTGGTCAAATTTCTAACGGCTCTAAAATAGAATACACTATTGTTTCTGAAAAAGAACAAACTACTGATTTAAAAGTTGTTACATCTGTTGTAGGTAATGATAGATTAGATTTTGATAGATATTTTGTTATTCAAGTTAATGGAATTACTGTTGAAACTAAAGGCCAAATTGAAGTTAGTGAAAATTATGGATATAGTAATTATGGTAAAATAATTTTTAATGACATTTCTTTAACTCAAGGTAAAAATGTTATTACTTTAACAGGTAAAGAAGATATTATGACTAACTTTGATAAATTAGTAATTAAAGCAGATAATTTAGTAAAGTTTTATGTTCTTGAAATAGAAGAAGTCACGGGAGAAAATTATTATTTTGAAGAAGATGTTGCTATTTTACAAGCTGGTAAAAATGGTGGATTTAGAAAAGAAAATAATGATAATGCAAGAAATAAAATTGCATTAGGTAATGCTTTCAATAATGAAGGTGCAACCATAACTTATAAATTAAATGCTTTAGAAGCTACTAAAGCTACTATGTTTATTAATATGGCAATAGGAGGAACATTTACTGATAATCCATTTAAAATTTCTTTAAATGATGTTGATTTAGAAATACCTACTTCATATAAAGATTCTCAAGGAAATTGGACACATTTTAAAGAATATAAAGTTGCTTTACTTAATTTAATTCAAGGTGAAAATGTTTTAGTAATTACTATTACAGGAGGGTGTGGAAATTTTGATTATATTAAACTTGTTTCTCCTAAATCTCTTGAAATAGTTAAAGATGAACCATCTATTAAAGGTACAGAATATAGATTCGAAGCTGAACATGCAAAAATTGAAAATTGTGCAGTTAATTCTGAAAATAATGGTTCAAGTGGTGGAAACCAAGTAGGAGGAATTAATTCTAGTTCAAAAATTACTTATGATATTACTTCATCAAATAAACAAACAGTAAGTTTAAAATTAAGAATTATTATTGCTGGTTCAGATAGATTACTTTTAGCTAAAAGTTTTATTTTAAAAGTTAATGATCAAGAAATTACTAGTGATACTGAATTTACTTGTGATGGTAATTATGGTTGGTCTTGTTGGGGCGAATTAGTAATTGAAAATGTTAATTTAAATGAAGGCAATAATGTTATTGTTTTGCAAGCAGTTAAAGATGTTATGACTAATGTTGATTGCATTTCAATTTATGCAGAAAACGATGTATATTTTACTAATAATGCAGAAAAAACAGCATATAGATTTGAAGGTAGTGATGCTAAACTTACTAATTGCTCAATAGTAAGTGAAGATAATGGAGCAAGTGGTGGAAGCCATGTTGGACAAATATCAGAAAGTTCAATTATTGAATATGAAGTATCTTCTAGTGTTGAACAATTTGTTGATTTAAAAGTTGTTACTGCTGTAGTAGGTGATGATAGATTACCAATCAATGTTAATTTTAAAGATATTAAAGTTAACGATTATGCTTTATTCTATAATGGTAACAAAAATATTACATGTCCAACTTCTTATGGTTGGGGTAACTGGGGTAATTTTGAAATTAAAGGTATTCATTTAAAAGCAGGTGTTAATAAAATAACTTTTGATTTTGCTAAAGGTGCAATGACTAATTTTGATTATATTGAAATTAGTGCAAATAATAAAGTTGATTTATATGTTGATGTAACTGGAGAAAGTTATATTTTTGAAGGAGAAACAGCAACTGTAACACAAGGCATAAGTGTTAATGATGACGTTAATGCAAGCGGTGGTAAATCTTTAGGTAATGTTTGTAACAATTATAATGCTACTATCACATATAAATTAAATGTTTCTGAAGCAACTAAAGCTAAATTATATGTTTGTATGGCTTTAGGTAATAAAAATGTTGATAATCCATTTAGTTTAAAATTAAATGATAATGATGTTACAATCCCAACTAGTTATAATGATGAAGAAGCTAACTGGGGGCATTATGTTGAATTTGAATTAGGCATTCTTGATTTAGTTAGTGGAGAAAATAATTTGGTATTTACTATTACTGGTGGATGTGGAAATTTTGATTATATTAAAATTATTTCCCCAAAAAGCATTGCTTAATATTATTTATGAGGAAGGAATTTTCCTTCCTCTTTACTCTTTTAAAAATAGGATTATAATTAAATTATGATAAAAATAGCCATTGTTGAAGATGAAAAAAATATAGCAGATGATCTTGATTCTTATGTAACAAGATTTTTTAAAGAAAACAATTTTGAAATAAATGTTTCTTATTTTGAAAATGCAAAAATATTTTTAGATAATTATTCTAGTTATGATTTGATTTTTATGGATATAAATATGCCATATATTGATGGCTTAAGTGCTGTAAGGAAAATAAGAGAGATTGATGAAAAAGTATTAATTATATTTGTAACATCTTTAGCTCAATATGCAATAAAAGGTTATGAAGTAAATGCTTTTGATTTTATTTTAAAACCTATTTCTTACAATAGTTTTGCATTAAAATTAAATAGAGTATTAGATTATTTTAAAAAAAATGATGAAAAATATATATTAATAAAAAATAAAATAAAGACTAATAAAATAAAAGCATCTTCAATTAAATATATTGAAGTAATTAATCATTCTTTAATTTATCATACTTTAGATGGTGATTTTACTGCTACTGGTAGTCTTAAAAAGGTAAAGGAAGAACTTAATTGTTTACCATTTGAATATTGCAATCAATGTTATTTAGTTAATTTAAAATATGTAGAAGAAATAAAAGATTATAATGTAATTGTTAGTGGTGAAAAAATACAAATTTCTCATCCAAAACACAAACAATTTTTGCACGCTTTAAATAGTTATCTAAGAAGTAGTGCAGGAAGGAGTTTATAAATGTATATTTTATCAGAATTATTTTTTTATAAAATTATATTTGTAATAGAAATATTAATCGCTATGCATTTATTTTCATTTAAACAAATTAAGAAAAATCATTATGTTATTAAATTAATATTATCAATTCTTGTTTGCATTGGTTTAGCTATTGCTTTTCCTATTCCACAAAATTTATATAATACTTTTTATACATCTTTTATGTTTTTATTTTTGTTTATAATATGTACTATTTCATTAGGATTTGTTTATGAAATATCTTTTAGAATAATATTTTTTATTTCAATTACTGCATATACAATGCAACATTTTGCACATGAAAGTTTTTCTTTAATTGTTAGTATTTTTAATATGGCAATTTCACCAACACTTGGATTTTATGGTAGTAATATTGTTGATTTTTCTAAATTTGATTTAAAAACATTGTTTTATGCTTTTATCTATTTAGATGTTTATTTATTAACATATTGGGTTACATATTCTATATTGGGTAAAAAAATTAATAAAAAAGAATTAATTATTGAAAATTATTCCATGTTAATAATTTCTGGAGTGGTTTTATTAGTAGATATTATATTAAATGCAGTGATTGTTTATATTAATGATAATTATAATAAAGCATATACAATAGTAAGTTGTATTTATAATTTGTTATGTTGTTCTATGGTTTTATATATTCAGTTTTCTTTAGCTACAAATAAACATTTAAAATCAGAATTACAAACTACAATGCAATTATTAAAGCAAGCTGAAGATCAATATAAATCTAGTAAAGAAAATGTAGATATTATTAATTTAAAATGCCATGATTTAAAACATCAATTAACTGAATACGCTAAAAATGGTAAACTTGATTCAGAATTATTGGGTGAATTAGAAAATGTTATTAATATTTATGATTCTACTATCAAAACTGGTAATGAAGCTCTTGATTTAATTCTTTCTGAAAAGAGTTTAATTTGTCAAAAAAAAGATATTAAACTTACTTGTTTAGCTGATTGTTCAAAATTATCTTTTATTAGTAAAACAGATTTATATTCTTTATTTGGTAATATGATTGACAATGCAATGGAAGCTGTTTTCAAAATACAAGATGTTGATAAAAGACATATTAATTTAGTTGTTAAAAATGTTAATTCATTTGTATCTATTAGTATAGATAATTATTATGAAGGTAATATTGTTTTACTTGAAAATGGATTACCTAAAACTACAAAAGAAGATAAAGATTATCATGGATATGGTATGAAATCTATTCAATTAATTGTAAATAAATATGATGGTGATTTGAATATATCGTTAGATAATAATGTTTTCTCTTTATTTATAATGTTTCCAATTAAATAATTATATTTTTAAATCTCCATCTTTAATTAAATTAAATTTTCTAAAGATTAAATCTATAACAAAAACTAATATAGCAGGAGTAACTACTTCAAAGAAAATGATAATTAACCAAGTAGATATATTATTACCCATAGTAGCAATTGTGCCTATTTGACCTACAAATCCTGCTGTACCCATACCAGCAGATGAGCCCATACATTGTAATTTAATAAGTGTAGTAGAAATAGGGCCTAAAATACTTGAAGCAATAATAGTAGGAAGCCAGATTATTGGCTTTTTTAAAATGTTTTTAAATTGTAACATGCTTGTGCCAATACCAATAGATAAAACCATACCTAACGAATTATCTTTTCTTGATTGAACTGCAAATCCAACCATTTGAGTACAACAACCAATTAAAGCTGCTCCTGAAGCAATTAATAAACCTTGTCCATCACCAATAAATATCATTGCAGCGATAGCAGCAGAAGATATAGGTGCAGTTAAAGCCATGCCCATAATTACAGAAATTATTATTCCCATTAAAATTGGTTGAATTAAAGTTGCTTCATTAACTATATATTGAATACCAAATGTTACATATATAATTGGATATCTTATTAAAATAGAAAAGATTAAGCCTATTATAATTCCACATAATGGAATTAACAAAATATCTACAGGAGTTTTCTTTTGAAAAATTACTTTTAATAATAAGCAAGAAATAATTACTACTATATAAATAGTTAACGGATCACCTATTTTAAATGTATTGGCAAAGGTACCATCATTAACAAATTTTGTTGTTAAAGAAAAATAACTACTAATTTCACCAATAGAAGCAATGACAATTGTTTTTAAAGTATCCATTTTTAAACTTAATGAAACACCTATACCAATACCTGCTCCTGTTAAGCAAGATAATAATGTAGATGTATCTTTTAATACTTTACTAATTTCTGGGGCAAATGAAGTAAATAATGATCCAATACTACCAATTATTGTTCCTACAATTAATGTGGCAAATAAGCCAAAAGCCATACCATTTAATGTTGTGATAAAAAAGTCTAATATTTTATTTTCTTTTTGTTTTATTTCTTGTTCCATTTTTCTTTCCTCATAAATAAATATATAATTTTTTAATATGTCTTTCATTATAAAAGCGGTTTTAATTAAAAAATTATATAAAAATAAGAAAAGCGTGTATTTTTAATCTATATATTTTTGGAAAAGCGTAATTTTTGAAGTGTAAAATTATTGGAAAAGCGTAAATTTGAGTGTATAATATCTTTATAGAAGGTGAAATTATGTATAGAAAGATATCTA
>CAJKZK010000073.1 GCA_905204225.1 uncultured Bacillota bacterium | reverse complement strand
TAACATTATTGTTACTGCTTTTCTTTTATGATGGTGTAAAATTTTGACGTATACGCTTCATTGGCACTAAAAATTATTTTAATAATTTCATAATTTTAGCCTTGTTTTTATAACATCAATATTATAATTTTTAAATAGATTATACATATAGTGAATCAATGATGTTTTATGTTAAATAATAATTTTTTTATTTCTTTTTTAGATTTGCTTTATTCAAGTACTTTTTGGGATTATCTCGTTCTTATAATTGTTAGTATTGGAGTTTTTGCTTTATTATTATTTCATGCATTTTGCTTATTGTTTTTGGTGCTACTGGAGATAAAAATACCGAGGGTTATTATATGGGTGTTATGATATCAACTTTAGCTCTATGTATTAGTTATGGATCGGATATTGCATTTGATATTAAACGTTCATTCGATATTCGTGAAATTGGTTTTTTTGAACCAAAATTTGAAATATTTATTGAAGAAAAATATAAATTTTGGACTGTTTTAGGTGTTACAATCGCTTGTGTGATAGGTGTATGTATTTTACCTACAGTAGTTGTAATGTGGATAGGAATTATTTTATTAGTAGCCTCAATAATAGGTGTTCTTTGGGGAATATTTGGACATTAGTTATAATATAATTTAATAAATGTTTTTAATTCATCATCTTTAAATAATTTGATTAAAATTTAATTTTAAAAATATTTACAATTGTAAAAAAATAATAAAATATTGTATTTTGAACCATTATATTAAAATTGCTATCTTTTCAAATCATATTTTAAATGTTATTATAAACTAAAGGGAATGAAAATTATGAAAAAAAGATTATTAATTGTAGTAGATTATCAAAACGATTTTGTTGATGGTGCTTTGGGTTTTGAAAAAGCAAAAGAATTAGAACCATATTTAGTAAATTTAATTGAAGAATATAAAAAAAATAATGATGATATTATTTATACAATGGATACTCATCAAGAAAATTATTTAAAAACTGAAGAAGGTAAATATATTCCAGTTGTTCATTGTATAAGAGGCTCTAAAGGCCATGAATTATATGGTAAAATAAATCGTTTAGCAGGTGGTAGCTTGATTTTTGAAAAAAGAGCTTTCCCATCTTCACAAATGTGTTTTTATTTAAGAGGCTGTGATTATACTGAAATTACTCTTGTAGGTGTTGTTACACACTTATGCGTTTTAGCTAATGCAATTATGGCTAAAGCGGCTTTGCCTTTTGCTCATATAATAATTGATGCTAAAGGATGTGCTTCTAACGATGATAAATTAGAAAAAGAAGCATTTGATGTTGCAAGAGCAATGTTAATTGAAGTAAAAAATGATTAGTTATGAATATTTGGCATGATTTAAATCCTAATAGAATAAAAGAAGATAAATTTGTTTGTTATATAGAAATACAAGCAGGCTGTAAAAATAAATATGAATTAGATAAAGAAACTGGTTTATTGAAATTAGATAGAATTTTATTTACTTCCACTCATTATCCAAGTAATTATGGATTTATTCCATTAACCCTTGGAGAAGATAATGATCCTCTTGATGTATTAGTTATTTCTTCTGAACCGATTATTCCTATGACTCTTGTTGAATGTAAACCTATTGGAGTTATAAAAATGAATGATTCTGGTTTTAATGATGAAAAAGTAATTGCAGTGTGCTTATCAGATCCGTTTTATAATAATATAAATTCTATTAAAGAATTACCTCATCATATTATTGAAGAATTTAAACACTTTTTTGAAGTTTATAAACAATTAGAACATAAACATACATCAGTTACTCAAATTGATGATGAATCTGAAGCTAAAAAAACTATTCTTGCTTCGATAAAAAGATACCAAGAAAAATTTAATTGACCTAAGCAAAAAAACTTAGGTTTTTTATTTAAAATAATTTATAATAAAATAAATGGAGATTTCATAATGAATATAAATAAAATTTTAACTGAAGAATTTAAATTAAAACAAGAACAAGTAGATGCAGTAACTACAATGCTTGATAATGGAGATACTATTCCTTTTATTGCTAGATATAGAAAAGAAATTACTGGTTCTCTTGATGATGAAACATTAAGAAAATTATATGATAGAAGAGAATATTTAAAAAACTTAAATGATAGAATGGAAACAGTTATTAGTTCTATTGATGAACAAGGAAAATTAACTGAAGAATTAAAATCTCAAGTTGAAAATGTCAAAACATTAACTGAACTTGAAGACTTGTATCGTCCATATAAACCTAAAAAGAAAACAAGAGCTATCATTGCTAAAGAGAAAGGGCTTGAACCACTTGCTAATTATTTATTAAAACAATTAGATGATAAAAATTTAATGGAATATACTAAAGAATTTATTAATAATGAAAAAGGTGTTAATACTTATTTAGAGGCTTTACAAGGCGCTAAAGATATTATTGCTGAAATTATATCAGATGAAGCAGAATATCGTTCATATATCCGTAAAATTGATTATAGAGAAGGATTAATTACTTCTAAAGAATTAAAAAAAGAAGAAAAAGGTGTTTATGACATGTATAGTGATTATCAAGAGGCCCTTTTTAGAATTGCTCCACATAGAATTTTAGCGATGAATAGAGGAGAAAAACAAAAATATTTAAAAATAGATATTATTACTCCTGAAGAAAAAATAATAGATTATTTAAGTAAAAAAATAATTAAATATAATTCACCTTTTAAAGAAATATTATTAGAAGCAATTAAAGATAGTTATAATAGATTAATTTCACCTTCAATAGAAAATGAAATCAGAAATGATTTAACTACTAAAGCTGAAGAAGCATCAATGAATGTTTTTAAAGAAAATTTACATCAATTATTATTACAAGCTCCAATGAAAAATAAAGTAGTTTTAGGATTTGATCCTGGATATGCTCATGGTTGTAAAATTGCTATTATTGATAGAACTGGAAAAGTATTAGATACAACAGTAATTTATCCTACTGAACCAAGAAAAGAAATTGAAAAATCATCATTAATATTATCTCGTTTAATAAAAAAATATAATGTAGATTTAATTGCGTTAGGTAATGGAACAGCTTCTAGAGAATCAGAAAAATTTATTAGAGATTTATTATCTACTTTAAAATTAGATAATTGTCAATACGTAATAGTTTCTGAATCAGGTGCATCAATTTATTCTGCTTCACCATTAGCAAAAAAAGAATTTCCTGATTATGATGTAAATTTAAGATCTGCAGTTTCTATTGCTAGAAGATTACAAGATCCTTTAGCAGAATTAGTTAAAATAACACCTGAATCTATTGGAGTAGGGCAATATCAACATGATATGAATCAAAAACGTTTAAAAGAAGTTTTAGGTGGTGTAGTTGAAAATTGCGTTAATACAGTTGGAGTTGATTTAAATTCAGCCTCAAGTTCTTTACTTGAATATGTTTCTGGAATTAGTCCAACTCTTGCTAATAATATTGTTTCATATCGTGATAATTATGGCGAATTTAAATCAAGAAATGATTTATTAAAAGTAAATAAATTAGGTCCTAAAGCATTTGAACAATGTGCTGGATTTTTAAGAATTCAAGGTAATAATCCATTAGATAATACTTCTGTTCATCCTGAATCATATCCAATAACATTAAATTTATTAAAAAAATTAAATATTTCTTTAGATGACTTAGGGAATGAAGAATGCATTAGAAAATTAAATAATATTGATAATACTTCATTATTAGCAAAAGAATTAAATGTTGGTGAATTAACATTGTTAGATATTATTGAAGAATTAAAAAAACCTGGAAGAGATATAAGAGAAAATGCAGGAGAAAGTATTTTAAGAAGTGATGTAATTGATATTTCTGATTTAAAAGAAGGTATGATTTTAAAAGGAACAGTAAGAAATATTATGGATTTTGGTTGCTTTGTTGATATAGGAGTTCATGTTGATGGTTTAGTTCATATTTCTGAATTATCAAATAAATATATAAAACATCCACTTGATGTAGTATCAGTAAATCAAATTGTTAAAGTAAAAGTTATATCTGTTGATATAAATAAAAAGAGAATTGGCTTATCTATTAAACAAGCTGAATAATTTAATATAAAGAAAAGTAAATTGTTTATAAAAAAACACCTAGATATCTAAAATAAAATATCTAGGCGTTTTTATTTATATTAATTATTCTTTAACAAGTAATTCTTTAATTTCAATTTCATGTTGAATTTTTTTAATAAATTCTTCTAATGAAACATTTATTTGTTCAGTTGTTTGATATCTTCTATATGTAATAGAATTTTCTTCACATTCTTTATCACCAATAACTAATGTATAAGGAATTTTATGCATTTGTGCATCTCTTAAACGATAACCAAGTTTTTCTTCACGATCATCTACTTCACATCTTATACCTAATGATTCAAATTTATTTGCTAACTCATAAGCTTTTTGATTATGAACTTTTGCTACTGGTAATAATTTTAATTGAACAGGTGCTAACCAAAGTGGGAATGCTCCTGCAAAGTTTTCAGTGATAATACCAATAAATCTTTCAAGAGAACCAAAACATGCTCTATGAATCATAACAGGAGTTTTCTTTTCTCCATTTTGATCAATATATGTACATTCAAATCTACCAGGTAGTTGCATATCTAATTGAACAGTACCACATTGCCAAATTCTATTCATAGAATCTTTTAATTTAAAATCAAGTTTAGGACCATAGAAAGCACCATCACCAGGGTTAATTTTGAAATCATGACCTGTAGCTAAACAAGCTTCTTTTAATGCTTCTTCAGCTTCATTCCATACTTCAATACTACCTATATAATTTGATTCTGGTCTTGTAGATAATTCAATAGAATAATTTAGACCAAAAATTGAATAAACATAATCATATAAAGAAAGAATACGAGATACTTCTTCACCAACTTGGTCTTCTCTTAATAATATATGAGCATCATCTTGAGTGAATCCTCTAACTCTAAATAATCCATTTAAAGCACCACTAGCTTCGTATCTATGAACTAAACCTAGTTCAGAATATCTTAATGGTAAATCTTTATAAGAATGTAAATCATTTTTGTAAACTAAGATTGCTCCTGGGCAGTTCATTGGTTTAATAGCGTATGTTCCATCTTCAACTTCAATTGTAAACATATCTTCTTTATAATGATCCCAGTGACCTGAAGTTTCCCATAATTGTCTATTTAACATAATTGGAGTAGAAATTGTTAAATATCCTCTTTGACGATGTAAATTTAACCAAAAATCTTCAAGAGTTCTTTTTAATACAAATCCTTTTGGTAAGAAAAATGGTAATCCAGGGCCATACTCACTTATCATAAATAAATCTAATTCCTTACCTAATTTACGATGATCTCTTTTCTTTCTTTCTTCTAGGATATGTAGATGTTTTTCTAATTCTTCTGCAGTAAAGAATGATGTACCATAAATTCTGGTTAACATTTTATTATGAACATCACCTCTCCAATAAGCGCCTGCAACTGATAATAATTTAAAATGTTGAATTTGAGAAACTTTTTCAACATGAGGACCTGCACATAAATCAACAAAATTACCTTGATAATAAACTGAAATTTCACCATCAATCCCATCGATTAATTCTAATTTATAAGGATTATCTTTAAAAATTTCTTTAGCTTCATCTTTTGAAATAACTTTTCTTTCAAATTTGTTACCTGAAGCAGATAATCTTTTCATTTCTTTTTCGATTTTTGCAAAATCTTGTTCAGTTACTTTATCATCACCAAAATCTACATCATAATAAAATCCTTCATCAATTGCAGGACCAAAACCAAATTTAGCATTTGGATAAAGATTATGAATTGCTTCTGCCATTAAGTGAGAAGTAGAATGATTTAAAACATTATATGATTCTTTATCACCTTTTTTTATAATACTAAAATTACCATCATGCATGATTTCACGATTTAAATCATAAACTTTATCATCTAATTGATAAGCAATAGCATTTTTTGCTAAAGATGTAGAAATACTTTTAGCAATATCTAAACCTGTTTGACCTTTTTCAAATTCAATTTCTTTACCGTCTAATAATTTAATTTTCATTTTTTTAATTCCTTTCTATAAAAAAACGCCCTTATAAAATATAAGGACGATTATTAATAAAACGCGGTACCACCTTTATTCATTTGTAAATACAAATGCACTCAAGAAGCATTAACGACTGCAAACGCCTTATTACTAAGGAAGCTCCGTAGTGGTATTTAAAGTTTTGTTTATTTCTTTCACCAAATGAAATAATCTCTAATATTTTTCTTTAAACGTGTCTACTTCAACGCTAGAAATATTATTTAACAAATTTTTTTTAAAATCAACACTTTTTTTATTAATTATTAAAAGCAACACATGCTCCACCCATTAATCCAGCATCTTGATCAAATTTTGCAAGAACTATTTTTATTGGTTTTAATGGGAATTTTAAAATCATATCATTTGCTAATTGAGGTAGATCATCAATAAATAAATCACTTGATTTCATTACTCCACCTGATAAAACAAATATATCAACATCAAATAACATTTGTAAATTAGCAATTAAAATTGCAACTTTTCTTTTCCAAATTTCTAATATATCTAATGCTAAAGGACTATTACCACGTACTAAAGTGAAGAATTCACCAGCATTTGCAACATTTAAATTATTTTCAAGACAAAGTTTTACTAGACCATTACCAGATAATAATTGTTCAACTTCATATGTATTATGTTTATATTCAACAAACATATGACCAATTTCAAAATGTAAATTAACTAATTTTTTTTGATTAATTAAAGCTCCACCTATACCTGAAGAAATGGTGATAAAAAATGAATTTTCGTAATCCTTTGATGAACCATTGATTGCTTCAGATAGAGCAGTGCAAGCAGCATCATTTTTAATTGTTACATTCAAATCTGGAAAATTGCTTTCAATAATGCTTTTTAAATCAAAATCCGAAATATTTAAATTTTTCATATATTTAATATATGATTGATGAACAAATCCACAAGCAGAAATACCGACTTTTTTAACATTATAATCTTTATAAGGAAGTTCACTTATCATACGACAAATTTGATTAGCTAAAGCTTCTTTATTATTTTTTATTGTAAATTCACGGTTAACTTTTATAATTTCACAATCATTATCAATGATACCAACTCTAACATTGGTTCCACCTAAGTCAATAGATATAACATATTCTTTATTCATAATATAATCCTATATTTCTAATTCTCTTGGTTTAATTACAGAAATAATTTTCATAAAATTAGTGTTAGAAGCTCCAGTAGGAACACCACCAGTAATAATGATTTTATTGCCTGGTTCAAACCCTAATTTTCTTGCTTGTAATAAAGCTATAACTTCCATTTCTTCAATAAATTGTGGAAGTCTTGGTAATATAACAGGATAAATACCATAATTTAAACAACTTGCAAATGCTTCAAGTCTATTGTCTGTTATAAATAAAATTGGGCAATTTGGTCTTGCTTTAGAAATTAATTTCGCACTTTCTGGAGAAGAAGAGAAACAAACAATTAATTTAGTGTCAGTTAAAACAGCTGTTTGCATAACGGTATTAGCCATAGCAGAATTTACTGTTTTATTTGGATTTGACATAAATGCTCTAAATGAATCGGTTGCTTGTTTAGAAAAATCAATATATTCTTCCATTCTTTTAGCTATTTTTGCTTGAGTGCCAGCAGTAATTACTGGATATTCACCACTTGCTGATTCGGCAGATAACATAACACAATCAGTCATTTCTAATACTGCATTAGCAACATCAGAAACTTCAGCTCTAGTTGGATTTGGATTAGTTTTCATTGAATCAAGCATTTGAGTAGCAGTAATAACAGGTTTACCTGCTAAAATACATTTTCTAATTAATTCTTTTTGAACAATAGGTACTTCTTCAGCTGGTATTTCAACACCTAAATCACCACGTGCAACCATAATGCCATCTGAAATATCAATAATAGAATCAATATTTTTTACAGCTAAAGGATTTTCTATTTTAGAAATAATTTTAATATCTGGACGATTATTATCGACTAAAATCTTTTTAATTGCTTTAACATCATTTTTATCTCTTACAAATGAAGCTGCTATAAAACTAAATCTTTGAGTACAACCCCAAACTAAATCATCATAATCTTTTTTAGAAATATATTCCATTTTGATTTCAGTATCAGGACAATTTACCCCTCTTTTATTTTTAATAACTTGATGGTTTAATGCTCTTGTAACTATTTCTTTATTTTTTTCGTCTTTTTCAATAACTAATAAAGTTAAATTTCCATCATCTAATTTAATTCTATCATTGATATTAACATCATCGTAAAGACCTGTATAAGTAACAGAAAATTTTTCTTTTGTACCTACCATTTCTTTCATAGATATTCTAACAATATCATCTGTTTTAATGGATGCAGAGCCACCTTCAAAGTCACCAGTTCTAATTTCAGGACCTTTAGTATCAAGCATTACAGGAATAATTATTCCATCATCTTTTTCTAGCTTTTCAGCTATTTTTAGCTTTTTTTGATGTTCTTCGTGAGTGCCATGTGAAAAATTACATCTCATAACATTCATTCCAGCTTTATATAATTCTTTACAAGTTTCATAAGTGTCTGAAGCTGGACCAATTGTACATACAATTTTAGTATTTTTACTAATATTCATCATAGTTTTTCAACTCCTTATTGATATTAAATCAATTTTTAACAACTAAAATATACCATGTAATTTTTTGATTTTAAACAATTAAAGCTTAAAGATTTAAAATACTTTAAAATACTATAATTTATACATTTTTTTTGCTATATTATTAAAGAGGTTTTAAAATGAAGTCGTTAAATTTTTTATCAAAAGAAGATTATTACGAAGTAAGACTTGGTTCAATGCTTGCTAGTTATGATCGAGATATATTAACTATATTATATCAACCAATTATTTCTCATTCTGCTTTAGCGTTATATTTTACATTGTGGGGAGAAGTTAAATATAATGATTATTAGATCGGAAGAGCACACGTCTGAACTCC
>CAJKZK010000072.1 GCA_905204225.1 uncultured Bacillota bacterium | reverse complement strand
TTTAATTAAATCATTTTCACCTTGTCCAATAGAAGAAATTGAATCTAACATTCCTTCTAATGTTCCTTCTTGAAGAAGAGGAAATTTCATATCTAATCCATCTAATGGAACATAAAATTGATTTTGTTTTAATTCAGTATTTGTTACTTTTTTAGCAAAATCAAACGCATCTTTAGAAGATAAATCAACATACATTTTACCATCTTTTAAATAAGTACCAACTTTTGCATCAACTGAAGCATTTCTATTATCAGCAGTATTTTCCGCATTTTCAAAAGAAAATGATCCTTTAACATTGGCGTCAACTTGGCCTAATAAACCATTAATATCTTTAGCAGTTGTAAGCCCACTAAATAAAGCTTTAAATCCGTATTTTTCAATATTAATTTTTGCATTTTTAACAACTTTATTTTCACTTATTTCTTTCAATGTGAATAGAAAATCAGCATCTTTAAGTTCTATACCATAAGCATCAATTTTATCCATATTTTCAAAAGTTGAACTTAATTGATCTTTAGCTTCCTTTGTAGTAATAACTTTTCCACCTTCAGGAATTGAGTAAGTTTGTCCACACCCACATAACATGAGCATTGGAATTAAAATTAATAATTTCTTTTTCATATTAACCCTCCATCTTTCTTTTATCATTTATACTAAAAAAAATCAAATATAGAACAAATTATATTTATTTATTATACAAATATTTAATTATTGTTACCAAATTATATATTATAAATATATAACTTTTAATTTTAATTATTAACGTAAACATACATTTTTTAAATAATTAAAATAATTAATAGAAAAAATAATTCTAAGTGCTAAAATATTTATTGTATAAGGAGAAAAAAGAATGTCAAAAAAAGTATTTTCGTTAGACTTCGAAGGTAAAAAATTGATCGTTGAAACAGGCGAAATTGCTAAACAAGCAGATGGTGCATGTTTAATTCGTTTGAATGATACCGTAATTTTGTCTACCGCATGTTGTGCAGATGAACCAAAAGATGGTGATTTCTTCCCATTAACAGTTGGTTATGAAGAAAAACAATATGCTGTTGGTAAGATACCTGGAAGTTTCTTAAGAAGAGAAGGTCGCCCTGGAGAACATGCGACTCTAACAGCAAGGTTAATAGATAGACCTATTAGACCTATGTTCTCAGATGGCTTTAGAAATGAAGTCCAAATTGTTAACACAGTTATGTCTGTTGACCCAGATGCTACCCCAGAAATGGCTGCAATGTTTGGTTCATCCCTCGCCCTTGGAATTTCTGATATTCCATTTGATGGCCCAATCGCAGGAGTATATGTTGGTAGAGTTGATGGTCAATATGTAATAAATCCAACAACCGAACAAAAAGAAAAATCAGATTTAAATTTAGCAGTTGCAGGTACTAAAAAAGCAATTAACATGGTTGAAGCTGGTGCAAATGAATTATCTGAAGAAGAAATGCTCGGAGCAATTATGTTTGGTCATGAAGCAATCAAAAAATTATGTGCTTTCCAAGAACAAATTATTGCAGAAATTGGTAAACCAAAAAGAGTTGTTGAATTATATACAATTCCTCAAGAATTAATAGATGCAGTTACTTCTTTATGTAAAGAAAGAATTGTTAAATCAGTTTCAATAGTAGATAAACTTGAACGTCAAGATGCTATTGATGCTATTGAAAAAGAAGTAGCAGAATTATATGAAAATAAAGAATATCCTGATGAAAAAACTAAAAACTTTACAGTTAAACAAGTTAAAGAAGTCATGGAAGGATTTGTTAGAGATGAAGTTAGAAGACTTATCACTTATGATAAAGTTAGACCAGATGGTAGACAACTTGATGAAATAAGACCACTTGATGCTCAAGTAGATTTATTACCAAGAACTCATGGTTCTGCAATGTTTACTAGAGGTCAAACACAAGTTATTTCTGTTTGTACTTTAGGCGCTCAAAATGATGAACAAATTATTGATAATTTAACAGATGAAGATACAAAACGTTTCATGCATCATTATAATTTCCCACCATTCTCTGTTGGTGAAATTGGTAGAATGGGCACTCCAGGAAGAAGAGAAATAGGACATGGTGCTTTAGGTGAAAGAGCATTATCTTATGTCATTCCTTCTTATGAAGAATTCCCATATACAATTAGAGTTGTCGCAGAAGTATGTGAATCAAACGGATCTTCTTCACAAGCTTCTATTTGTGCTTCATGTATGGCATTAATGGCAGCAGGTGTTCCAATTAGAAAACCTGTAGTAGGTATTGCAATGGGATTAATTACTTCTGGTCCAGTTGAAGAAGGTTATCCATATACTATATTAACTGATATTCAAGGTTTAGAAGATCATTTAGGAGATATGGACTTTAAAGTAGCAGGTACTAAAGATGGTATTACTGCTTTACAAATGGATATTAAAATTAAAGGAATCACAGAAGAAATTTTACGTAAAGCTTTAGTTCAAGCTCATTCAGCAAGAGAAAAAATTATGAAAGTTGTTACTGATTGTATTCCTGAACCAAGAAAAGAAGTTTCTAAATGGGCTCCAAAAATGGCAACATTTAATATTGATCCAGACAAAATTAGAGATATTATTGGTCCACAAGGTAAAGTCATTAACGATATTATTGCAAAATGCAATGATGTTAAAATCGATATCAATGATGATGGTAAAGTAGTAATTTATCATACTGATAGAGAATCAATTAATAAAGCTAAAGAAATGATTGAAAATATCGTTAGAGTTGCTAAAGTTGGTGAAATATTTGAAGGAACAGTTGTAAGAATTGAATCATTTGGATGTTTCGTTAACTTATTTGGTAATGTTGATGGTTTATGTCATGTTTCAAAACTTTTACATACAAGAGTTAATCATCCAAAAGATGTAGTTAAAATTGGTCAAAAATTAAAAGTTATTGTTACTGATATTGATGAAAAAGGTAGAATTAATCTTTCACATAAAGAATTCGAACCAAAACCAGAAAAACCAGAAAAAGTTGAAATCAAAATTGAAACTCCAGAAGAGAATCATGATTAATTAGTGAGCTTCGGCTCACTTTTTATTTGGGCAATTTTCTTATTATTGCATACATTAATATGTGATGATAATGAAAATAATAACTGAACTAATAACTCCATTTAATAAAAAAGAAATTGATTATGTTTCTTTTAACAAATTTATTGAAACAAATAATAATGATTATATTTTAATTTTTTCAAATTATGGTGAAGGTAATTTTTTATCTTTAGAAGAAAAAAAATCATTAATTAACTCAATTAATAATTCATATATGAATAAAATAATATATTATTTACAATTAAATAATTATTCTTTAGATAATCAAGAAATTAATTTAATTAACAATTCTAATATCAAATATGTTATGTTAAGTCCAATTAAAAATTATAATTATACTCAAGAAGGTTTATATTTATATATTAAAAAAATTATCAATCTATTAAAAAACAAATATATAATATTACATAATTCACAATTAAATAATAATATAAATTTTCATTTTTCAACTATCTCAAAATTAATAAAAAATAATAAAAATATTATCGCATTATATGAAGAAGGTGTAGATTATTCATTAATTAATTTAATTAAAGATAAATATAAAAATATAAAAATATTTGTTAATGAAAATCTTATTGAATATTGTTTAGATAATAATTTAAATGGAATTGTTTCATTAACTAGTTTAGTTTTAAATGATGATTTAATAACTATTATTGATGATTATAACCATCATTTTAAGAATAATTTATTACTTAATTATTTTCTTTTTGTTCACGAAATATTATCTTTTTCTAATAATTCTACTTTAATTAAAGCTTATTTAAAAAAATTAGGATACCCATCAACAGATGTCCGTTTACCTTTATTAATTGAAAAATCAGATATTGAAAATTTAGATTTTTTACTTTCTTAAAATAATATTTGATTAATTTCATTCATTTTTTTATAATAAAAGTATCTATGATAAAGCAAACAAAGAATCTTCTTTTATAGAGAGAGCTAAATGGTGTAAAAGCTTAAAGAAATCTTTGGGGCCACTTTTGAGATTCTGGGTAATTCCAGCGGTAAAACCGTTATCTTTATTAATTGAGAGCATCTATTTGATGAATCAGGATGGTACCGCGATTATTCGTTCCTGAAGGTACTTTTTTTATGCTTTAAAAAGGAGAATTTATGAAAAAATTAAAAAGTTATGAAATAAGATCAATGTGGTTAAATTTCTTTAAAGAAAGAGGTCATTTTATTGAACCAAGTGCTTCTTTAATCCCACATAATGATCCAACCTTATTATGGATTAATTCAGGTGTTGCTGCATTAAAAAAATATTTTGATGGAACTGAAAATCCTCCATATAAAAGAATTACTAACGCTCAAAAATCAATTAGAACAAACGATATAGAAAATGTTGGTCATACTGCTAGACACCATACATTTTTTGAAATGTTAGGTAATTTCTCTATTGGTGATTATTTTCGTCCTGAAGTATTACCTTGGGCTTATGAATTATTAACAAGTGAAAAATATTTTGGTATTCCAGTAGAAAAATTATATATTACATATCACCCTACCGATAAAGCAACTTATGATTTATGGGTTAAACTTGGTATTCCTAGTTCTCATATGGTTCCTTGTGAACATAATTTCTGGGAAATTGGTGAAGGACCATGTGGACCAAATACAGAAATGTTCTTTGATCGTGGCGAAAAATATGATCCTGAACATTTAGGTGAAAAACTCATTTTTGAAGATTTAGAAAATGATAGATATGTTGAAATTTGGAATATAGTTTTCTCTCAATACAATGCTGAAATAGGTAAAGATCGTTCTGAATATAAAGAATTACCTCATAAAAATATTGATACAGGTGCAGGTTTAGAAAGACTTGCATGTATTTTTCAAGAAACAGAAACAAATTTTGAAACAGACTTATTTATGCCTTATATAGAAGAAATTAGTAAAGTTGCTAAATATCCTTATGAAGGTGAATATAAAATTGCTTATAGAGTTATCGCTGATCATATAAGAGCTTGTACATTTGCTTTAAGCGATGGTGCTACTTTCTCTAATGAAGGAAGAGGATATGTTTTAAGAAGATTAGTTAGAAGAGCAGTAAGATATCTTAGAAAATTAGGAATAGAAAAACCTTTCTTATATACTTTAGTTAGCAAAGTTGCTGATAATATGAATTCTTATTATCCATATTTAAAAGATAATGAAGAAAAAGTAAGCAAAATGATAAAAAATGAAGAAGAAAAATTTGCTAAAACATTATCTATTGGTGAAAACATGTTAAGAGATATTATTAGTCAAACTAAAGAAGATAAAATTTCTGGTTTAGTCGCATTTAAAATGTATGATACTTATGGTTTCCCTGTTGAATTAACTGAAGAAATTGCTCATGAAGCTAACAAAAATATTGATTTAGATGAATTCAATCAAGAAATGCAAAAACAAAAAGAAAGAGCTAAAGCATCTAGAGGTGAACTTCAATCAATGTCTACTCAATTAATTGATTTAATGAACTTTACAAGTGAATCAAAATTTACTTATGAAATTGAAGATATCAAAGGAAAAGTTATTGGCTTATTTAAAGATGGTAAAAAAGTTGATTATTTAGATGAAGAAGGTGAAATCATTCTTGATAATACAAATTTTTACGCTACAAGTGGTGGTCAAATTCATGATACAGGTACATTAGAAAATACAGATACTTTATTAGATGTTTATGATGTAATTAAAGCACCTAATAAACAACATTTACATTTTGTTAAAGTCAAATATGGTGTTGTTCATGTTGGTGATGAATTAATATGTAAATTAGATAAAGAAAGAAGAAATAATATTTCTCGTAATCATTCTTGCACACATTTACTTCAAAAAGCATTACAAGTAGTTTTAGGAAATGATGTTCATCAAGAAGGATCAAGTAATAATGAAGATTATTTAAGATTTGATTTTAATTATGATCAAAAAATATCTTATGAACAATTAAAAGAAATTGAAAATTTAGTAAATGAATATATTGCTCAAGATTTACCATGTGAAATTCAATATTTATCAAAAGAAGAAGCCATGAAATTAGATGCAATGCATTTATTTAACGAAAAATATGGTGATGTCGTTAGAGTTGTTAAATTTGGTGATGTATCTCAAGAATTCTGTGCAGGAGCACACGTTAAATCAACTGCTAAAATTGGTGTATTCTCTATTTCATATGAAGAATCTATTGCTTCTGGCATTAGAAGAATTGAAGGTAAAACTTCTTTAAAAGCATATCAACAATTAAAATCTAAAGATGATATTTTAAATGACTTAGATATATTATTAAAATGTGGTAATCCAAATGAATTAAATAACAAAATTACTGCTTTAAATAATGAAATGTCTTTATTAAAGAAACAAATTACAACTTTACAAGATAAATTATCTTCTTATCAAGGAAAAGAATTAGCAGAATCATTTATTAACATCAATGATAAATATATTTTAATTGCTAGATTAGATAATTTTGATAAAAAGAGTTTAACATCAACTTTTGATTATTTAAAAACTTTACATGAAAATTATATTATTCTTTTAGCAGATGTTTTTGAAAATAAAATTTCTTATATTGCAGGAGTATCTTCTTCTTTAAATAAAGAAATACCAGCTGGACAATTAATAAAGAAAATTGCTTCATTAACTAATGGTTCTGGAGGAGGAAGAAATGATGTTGCTCAAGGTGGAGGCAAAGATATTTCTTCATTAAATAATGCTTTAGAATTAATTAAAGGAGAATTAATTAAATGATAGGTAAAGTATTAGGTCTAGATTTAGGTGAAAAAACTTTAGGCATTGCTGAATCTGATTTAATGGGTATTATTGCTCAAGGAATTGAAAATTTCCGTTTTGAAGATAATAATTATGATATAGCTTTAGAAAGAGTCATTTATTATGTAAAAAAAGATGACATTAAAGAAATCGCTCTTGGCTTACCTTTACATATGTCAGGAGATGAATCTGAACATTCAAAATTAGCTAGACTTTTTAAAACTATGATTGAAGAAAAGTTACCTAATATCAAAGTTGTTTTAATAGATGAAAGATGGACAACTAAACAAGCAAATAGACGTTTACTTGAAGCTGATTTATCAAGAAAGAAAAGAAAAAATGTTATTGATAAAATGTCTGCAGTAGTAATACTTGAGACATATTTACAAATGCGAGGTTAAAATGAAAAAAGAAGATAATAAAATAATATTTGTTGATGATAAAGGTCAAAAAACTACTTTAAATATTTTATTTACTTATAAAAATGAAGAAAGAAATCGTGAATATGTCTTATTTTATGACGAAATGAATCCAGATGACATTATTGCAGGTTATTTATCAGATGATAATGAAATTCTTGATATCGAAGATGATGATGAATATGATGAATTAGAAGAAGTCTTAAAATCATTTCAAGAAGAACAAGAAAATTAATTTTCACTATTATTTTTATAAAATTGTGTTATAATATCAAAGACTAGACAAGGAGAACAAAAAATGGCAAATATTGAAAAACAAATGCTTACTGAAGAAGGTAAGAAAAAATACGAAGAAGAATTAGCATATTTAATCGATGTTGTTCGTCCACAAGTTACTCAAGAAATTAAAGAAGCAAAAGAACAAGGGGACCTTTCAGAAAATGCTGATTATGACGCTGCAAGAAATAAACAAGCAGAAGTTGAAGGTAGAATTACTTATTTAAATAATTTATTAACTCATGCAGAAATTATATCTACAGACAAATCATCAAATGTTGTAACTCTCGGTTGTACAGTAAAAATAAATATTCTTGATGAAGATGTAGAAGAAGAATATTTAATTGTAGGTCCTGCAGAAGCTGATCCTGAATCAGGAAAAATATCTAATGCTTGTAAATTAGCTTTAGCAATATTAAATCATAAAGCAGGCGAAACTGTAACAGTTAAAGTTGATAATCCATATCAAGTAAAAATTATCGCTATTACTAAATAAGCCAAAGATTAATTCTTTGGTTTTTTAAACTAAGATATATGAAATACGTAAGTTATAAAATTGATTTAGAAACAAAACAAAAAATTGAAAACTTCTATTTAGATTATAAAATGCCTAATGATGGTGATTATATTTGTTTTTTTGCTAAAGTAGATAATTTAACAATTACAATATATGAATCCAAAAAAGGTTATAAAGTAGTATTCACTGGAAAAAACGCTTTATATGAAGCAAGAATATTTAATCCAGAAGCTGAAATAAGTGAATCTAAATCAGAACGTAAAATAGATTTTATTGATTTAAATAATCAATGTGGTTCTGATGAAGTTGGTTTTGGTGATTTTTTTGGTCCTCTAGTGGTAGTAGGTGTTTATTTTGATTCATCATTAACAAAAAAATTAGATTCAATTAAAGATTCAAAAAAATTAACTGATGAATTTATTTTATCTTTTGTTCCTACAATTATTAAAAATGTTACTTTTTCTAAATTAACAGTTCATAATGAAAAATATAATTCTTTAATAAAAAAAGGTTATAATATGAACCAAATAAAAGCTATGTTACATAATAGAGTTTTATTAAATTTACAAAAAAGAAAACCAGATTGTAAAACATTCTATATTGACCAATTTTGTGATGAAAAATTATATTATAATTATTTAAAAAATGAAAAAGAAATTGTTAGAAATATTACATTTAAAACTAAAGGAGAATCTTATTATCCAAGCGTTGCTTTGGCTAGTATGATTGCTAGATATTGTTTCTTACAAGAAATGGATGTTTTATCAAAAAAATACAACATGAATTTCCCTAAAGGAGCTAGCAAAACAGTTGATGAATTTGCAACTGTCTTTATTCAAAAATATTCATTAGAAGAATTAAAAAAAGTTTGTAAAATAAACTTCACAAACTTTTCTAAATTAGATATGCATTAAGCATGTCTTTTTTTATAGATTTTTTATTATTTCTAATACTCTTTTAAATTCATCATCAATATCACAACTAAAAGTCATTCTTTCTTTTGTAGTTGGATGAATAAAAGATAATTTAACAGCACTTAACATTTGACCAAGTTGAGTAAATTCTTGTTTTCTTTTACCGTACACTTTATCT
>CAJKZK010000071.1 GCA_905204225.1 uncultured Bacillota bacterium | reverse complement strand
TTAAAAAAAGAAAAAGTTAATAATCCAATAATAATAAAAGTAATAAATAAATATAATTTCTTTTTCATAATATTATTGTGTAAAACTAGTGATATTTTATACATTATGATATTTAATATTATGTTTTATATTTAAAATATAAAAAATAAATTATCTTTTTATAATTTCTTTTGTATTTTTCTTATCTTTATGTATAATAATTTTGTTATGAAGAGCTTTAAAACAACTTTAATTAGAGAAACAATTTATTTTGATACTAATCAAAAAGAAAAAGAAGAATATGTTGGTAAATTAATTTCTAAAGAAGTTAATAAATTTAGTTATGCTTTTAAAGTTGATAATGAGATTATGAGACTTGAAATGGAGTTTAAAGATGGTAGGTGTTTTATTAAACAAAGTTATCCATCTACTTTTATTGAATTTTGTTTAAGTCCTAATCAAAAAGAAAAATATTGTTTAAATTTATCTAGTAATCATAAATTATTTTTTATAACTGAAGCAAGTTTAATAAAATTTGATGAATTAGAAATTAAATTAAAGTATAATCTATATGAAGAAAGCTCAAATGAAATTATTTCAAGTAATGAAATAAGAATTATTGGAGATGGTGAAATATGTTAGATATAGAATTACATCTAAAAGAATTATTATTAGAAGCTTTAAAAAAACTTAATCAAGATGTGGATATGAATAATATTATCATTGAAAGATCTAAAGAAAAAATACATGGTGATTATGCGACCAATATAGCAATGCAAATGGCTAGAGTTATGCATCAAGCACCTAAAGTAATTGCTGAACAAATTGTTAATTTAATCAATGATGAAGTAGTTGAAAAAATTGAAATTGCGGGTCCAGGATTTATTAATTTTTTTATTAAACAAGAATCTTTAAATTCACTTATTAAGACTATTATTAATCAAAATCAAGATTATGGTAATTCTAATTATGGTAATCATGAAAAAATAAACGTTGAATTCGTTTCTGCTAATCCTACAGGTGATTTACATTTAGGTCATGCTAGAGGCGCTGCTATTGGTGATTGTATTTGTAGATTATATTCTAAAATTGGTTATGATGTAACTAGAGAATATTATGTTAATGATGCTGGTAATCAAATTAATAATTTAGCTAAATCTATTAGAGCTAGATATCATCAAATATTAGAACATAATGATAATTATCCTTTCCCTGAAGATGGTTATCATGGTGAAGATATATTTAATGTTACTAAACAAATTATTACTGAAGTTGGTGATAAATATTTAGTTGATTCTAAAGAAGGTTTTGAATATTTTAAGAAAAGAGGAACTGCTCTTGAATTAAAAAAATTAGAAAATGATTTAGATATGTTTAGAGTTAAGTTTGATGTATTTTCTTCAGAACTTAAAATTCGTCAAGATGGCGGAGTTGAAAGAGTACTTGAACAATGTAAAGATTATATTTATCAACAAGATGGGGCTACATATTTAAAAACAACAGCATTTAGTGATGATAAAGATAGAGTTATAATTAAATCAGATGGTAGTTATACTTATTTACTTCCTGATATTGCTTATCATGTTAATAAACTAGAAAGAGGATTTAAATTATGTGTTGATTGTTTAGGTGCTGATCATCATGGTTATATTGAAAGAATGAAATCAGCTTTACAAATGTTTAATTATCCTAGATCTTGTTTGGAAATTGAATTAATTCAAATGGTTCGTTTATTTAAAGATGGTGAAGAATATAAAATGTCAAAGAGAACTGGTAATGCAGTTTCCATGAAAGAATTATGTGAAGAAACAAGTATAGATGCTGTAAGATATTTCTTTGTTTCAAGAGCAGCTTCTTCTCATCTTGATTATGATATTGATTCTGCTAAAAAGATGGAAGCATCTAATCCAGTTTATTATGCTCAATATGCACATGCTAGATTATGTGCTATAATGGAACAAGGTAAAGATATTCCTTTAGATGTTAATGGTGCATGTTTAGTAGAAGAAAAAGAAAAAGCGTTATTAAAAATTTTAGCGGAATATCCTAAAGAAATTTTATCTAGTGCAACTACTAGATCACCTTATAAAATTACAAATTATATTCAAAAACTTGCTACTTCGATTAATGAGTTTTATACTATTTGTCGAGTGATAGATAGAAATAACATAGCTGTTTCTAGTTCAAGAATGGCTTTATGTAAAGCAAGTGAAATAGTATTGAAAAATGCTTTAGAAATTATTGGTGTTACTGCACCAGAAAGAATGTAAAGGAGAAAAAAATGGAAAAGTCAAATTTAGATGTCGCATTCGAATTAGTTTCAAGAAAGAAAAATCCTGTTGTTTTTTCAAAATTATGGGAAGAAGTTAGCCAAATTCAAGGCTTAAGTGAAGAAGAAGCAAAAAAAAGAGCAAGTAAATTTTATACTGCTTTATCATTAGATGGTCGTTTTATTACTTTAGGTGATAATACATGGGATTTAAGATCTAGATATACTTTTGATAAAGTTCATATTGATATGAATGAAGTTTATACTGATGATTCTGATGAAGTTGAAGATGAAGATAGAAGTGAAGATGACTACTTTAATGATGATGATGAAGAATCAGAAGATGAAGATGAAGATGAAGATGAAGATAGATCTTCAGAAGATTATTAATTTAGGTATTAATTAAAGGAGATATATAAAATGGCATTAGTTAATATGAAAGAAATGCTTCTCAAAGCAAGAGAAGGAAAGTATGCAGTTGGACAATTTAACATCAATAATGTTGAATGGACTGCAGCAATTCTTGATAAAGCTCAAGAATTAAATGCTCCAGTTATTTTAGGAGTTACTTCAGGTGCAGCTACTTATATGGGTGGTTGGAATACTGTTGTTGGATTAGTAAGAGGATTAATTATTGATCATAATATTACTATTCCAGTAGCATTACATGTTGATCACGGTGGATCATTTGAAATTTGTAAAGCTGCTATTGATGCAGGATTTACATCTGTTATGATTGATGGATCACATTTCCCACTTGAAGAAAATATTAGAGTGGTTAAAGAAGTTGTTGATTATGCTCGCCTTAGAGGTGTTTCAGTTGAAGCTGAACTTGGTAAAGTTGGCGGACAAGAAGATTCTGTAGTAGCAGAATCAATGTATGCTGTACCATCTGAATGTGTTGAAATGGTACAAAAAACTGGAATTGATTGTTTAGCACCTGCTTTAGGATCAGTTCATGGACCATATCATGGTGAACCAAAATTAGGCTTTAAAGAAATGGATGAAATTAATCAAATCGTTGGTGTACCACTTGTTTTACATGGTGGCTCTGGTATTCCAGAAGATCAAATTAGAAAAGCTATTTCTTTAGGAACTGCTAAAATTAATGTTAATACTGAATGTCAACAAGCTTGGACAAAAATTGTAAGAGAAGTTATTGCTAATGATCAAAAAGTATATGACCCTCGTAAAATTATTGGTCCTGGTAAAAAAGGTATTCAAGCTGTTGTTCAAGCTAAATGTGAAATCTTTGGCTGTATTAACAAAGCTTAATTAATTTTAATTAATTTTAAATTAAAGCACCTTATATAGGTGCTTTTCATGTCTATATTTATTATTATAATAGTAGTTAAGGAGTTTTTATGAAAAGAAAGTCAATACTTTTTTTGTTTTTATTACTTGTAGGTTGTTCTACTACTAGTTCTTTAAATTCTTCTATTTCTAGTAGTGTTTCAAACTCAAACGGATCTAATAATACTTTTTCAAGTGTAAATACTAATAATACAAGCACTAGTAATTCAATTTCTTCAAATAGTTCTAGTGTTTCACAAAATAGTTCTATAATTAGTCATGATCCTTATGAAGGAGACTATTATAAAAGTATTGATTCTTCTAAAACTGGTTTAGCTTTAAGAAGTGATCTTGCTAAATTAATTACTGATACACATAAAAATTACACTACATATGATGGTTTAGCAAAAGTATATAAAACTACAGATGTTGATCCAAAGAACCCAAATAATATTATTTGGTTTTATACTGGTGAATCGGTTAAGTTTTCTGGTTTTGGTGGTAATGTTGGCACTACTAATAGAGAACATGTTTGGCCTAAAGATAGTGGTAAAGCATTTCCAGCAAAAAGTGGACCAGGAAGTGATGCTCATCATCTTAGACCACTTGAAACTCAATTAAATTCTACTAGAGGTAGTAAATCTTTTGATGAAGTTCCTCAAATTAAAAGTAATATTGCTCAACAAAACGGTTCAACTAATTATAAAAATTTATGTTATACGTCAGGTGGCTTTTTCTATCCAGGTGTTGGTTATAGAGGGGCTACAGCAAGAATTTTAATGTATATGCAAACAAGATGGGGAAATCAATATAATCTTCAATTTGTTGATGGGGCTGGTAGTTGTAAAACTATTGGTAAAATATCTACTTTAATGAAATGGCATTTAACTGAACCTGTAACAAACCAAGAAATTAGAAGAAATGAAGAAGTATATAAAATTCAAGGTAATAGAAATCCTTTTATTGATCATCCAGAATATGCAAGTAAAATTTATTGTTATGATGGAAAACCATATAATACTGCATTAAAAAATGTAGTTAACCAATATGGTGATTATTCTTCTACTTCTAATAAAAGTGAATTAAAATCTATTACTTTATCCAAAACTAATATTGATATGGCAATTGGACAAACTAATAAAATAGATGTTAAACCTAATCCTAGTGATGCTTTATGTGATGTAGAATGGACTAGTGATAATAATGAAATTGCTACAGTTGATAATGGGGTTATTACTGCTCATAATAATGGCGAATGTAATATTTTTGTGACATGTAAAAATAATAAAAATATTAATGCTACAGTAAAAGTGGCTGTTAAAAGTGTAAAAAATATTACTATTTCTGGAAAGTTAGAAAAAAATCTTTACCAAGAAGGAGAAAAATTTAATCCTAAAGGATTAATAATTACTGCTACTTATACAGATGATTCAACTAAAATAATATCTAATTTTGATTGCTTATGGTTAGATAGAAATACAAAAGAAGAAACATTAAGTGTTGGTACAACAAGTGTTATTTGCAAATTTGGTAATTTAGAAGAAATATATGAAGGAATTGTTGTTAATCAAGAAAATGAAAAGATATACAAATTAGTTAATGATAATACATCATTAAATAATAATGATAAAGTAATTCTTGTTAATGAAAAATTTAATGTAATTGCATCTTCTATGGAAAAAGATTATTTATCTAAAAGTAATGTAAACATTGAAAATAATTCAATAAAAGAGTTACCAAAAGAAGCATTAGTGTTTACTTTAAAAATTACTAATAATGTTTATAATTTAGAAAATAATGGTAAATTATTAGGCTCAAGTAGCAAAAAAACTATGGTTTGGGATGCCAATAATGATTGGCAAATAGTAATTGATAAAGGAAATGCTACAATAAAAAATAATGCTGGTATAATTTTATATAATTCTAGTGCACCAAGATTTACTACTTATGGTTTTGCAAATGAATCAATAGTCCTACCTCAAATATATAAATTATCTTAATCAAGAGAATCTATTTCATCAATAAATGATTGATAAGATGCATCACTTGGTAATCTAAAATCACCTCTTGGAGATAAAGAAACATTTGTTACTTTTACTCCATCAGGAATACAAGAACGTTTAAATTGGCTAGAGAAAAATCTTTTTATAAAAGACTTTAGCCATTTTTTTATTTCTTGAGAAGAATAAATATCTTTAAAAACAATTTTGGCTAAAAAATAAATTTTACTAAATGAATAATAATCAGTAATAAAATGATATAAGAAGAAATCATTAAGCATATATGGGCCAATAATTTGTTCTGTTTCTTGAATAATTGTATCGTTTTTTCCTGGAATTAATTCAGGAGAAATTGGTGTATCTAATACATCTTGTAAGACATTAGTGATTTTTGGATATTTTTTTTCTTTAATAAAATATGTAAACATTCCTCTTATTAATGTTTTAGGAATTGAACAATTTACAGCATACATTGACATGTGATCTCCATTATAAGTTGACCAACCTAAAGCAATTTCAGATAGATCTCCTGTTCCAATGACTATTCCATTTACTTTATTAGCATAATCCATTAACACTTTTGTTCTTTCTCTAGCTTGAGCGTTTTCATAAGTGACATCATAATTATGATCTTCATGTCCAATATCTTGTAAATGCTGTTTAACGGCTTTAGAAATGTTTATTTCTAATAATGTATTACCTAATTCTTTTTCTAATGCTAAAGCATTATTATGAGTTCTATTACTTGTAGCAAAACAAGGTAAAGTAATACATATTATATTTTTTTTGTCATAATTTAATATATCATATGCTTTGTTTAAAACTAATAAGGCTAAAGTAGAATCTAAACCACCTGATAAACCTAAAACAACATTTTTACAATTTATAGCTTTTAAACGTCTAGCAACACCAAGAGCTTGCATTAAAAGTACTTTATCATAATCTACTTCTTTTAATGAAAAATCGTCGTATATAAAAGGATATTTAGACATTTTTCTATTTAATAAAGTGTTAAGTAATGTTCTTTTTGCTTGATAATGAACTACGATAAAATTATCGTCTTGATCGGTTGAATAAGTTGTTAAATATCTTCTAGTATTTTTTATTCTAGAAATATCAATTGTTGCTTCTAATTTTGATGGGAAAAATAATTCAGATTCGTTAATAATGTCTCCACCTTCAAGAATTAGTGAATGACCAGAGAATAATAAATCAGTTGTTGATTCTTCATAACTTGAAGAACAATAAATATAAACGCATTCTAATTTTCTAGAAGCTTCTTTAACTAAAGTTCTTCTAACTTCATCTTTTCCTAATGTTTCATTACTTGCTGATAAGTTAACAATAATTGTTGCGCCTGAAGATGCATAATCTAAAGAAGGAGAATGACTAACCCAAGCATCTTCACAAATTTCACAACCGATAATTTCTTTTAAATAATTATCGTTTTGAAAAATAATTTTATTTCCAAATGGGACTTCTTCATTATCAATTAAAATTGTTGAATTTTCTTTGTTATAAGGAGTGAAATATCTTCCTTCATAATATTCTTTATAATTAGGTACATATCTTTTAGGAATAACAGCAAGAATTTTTCCGTTTTGAACACATACAGCGCAATTGTATAATAAGTTATTATTAACAATAGGTGCACCAAAGAAAACAATAACATTTTTATTTAAAGTAAATTCTTTAATTTCTTTAATGCCTTTTTTTATTAAATCAAACATTGATGATTGAATTAATAAATCGTTAGAAGTATATCCACATATACATAATTCTGGTAAGGCTAAAATAGCTAAATTCTTTTTTTCTGCTTCTAAAATGCTATCTTTGATATATTTTATATTTTCAGTAACATTTCCTACTTTAACTGGTAAAGAATAGGCTCCAACATTAAGGAGACCATGAATATGATCTTGAGTGGTTATTACTTTATTAATGTGTTGCACTTTATTCTTTTTATCTATTGAAATTATGTTTGGTTGATAAATTTTATCGAATAATTCTTCTGATAATAAAACCATTTCACTATAACCATTTTTAGTAATGTGAATTGGTTGCTGATCTTTTGACAAATCTAATATGTCATTTGTTTTTCTTAAATCTGTAATTGGTATAATATATTTTTTCATATGTATAATATTATGACACAATTTTGTACAAATCAATATTTTTAAATACTTTAATTTCTTTTTTATTTCAAGTATAATGTAAATATGGAATTTATAAATGATACTTTTTCTCAAATTATATATTTAAATGATTTTGTTTATATGTGGAAAATATATGAGAATGAAATTATTGAATTATTTAATAAAAATAATTATAAAAAAATAATAAGTAATCTAGATATATGTTTATATGATAAATATATTAATATTAAAGAAGACAAAATTGTAGGATATGCTTGTTTTGATAAAGAAATTGATACTAGAACAGAAGCACTTAATATCTTAAGTGAAATGTCTCATTTAATAAAAAAATTATTTTCATTTCAAACAATTGAAGGATATCAAAATGATGAAAATAATATTATAAGTGCGATTAATATAAATGATGAATTAAAAAAAATAATTCATATAAATATTTATAAATCTAATAAATGGAATATTAAATTTAGTATTAACAATAATATAATTTATGCGGTTGATTATTATTATAAAAAATATAATTTAATAAGCCCTATTATTTCTCCTAATAATTATGGTTTAGTTGTTTTTGAAAATAATAAAGAAGCTGCTAGAGAATTAATAAAAACAATAAAAAATAAATATAATTTTTTAATTCCAAATGATGAATTGAAAGCTAAAGAAAAATTTCATTATTTAAAAGAAGAAGGATGCAACTATATTTTTGAAGTTAGAAAAAATGGAATAAGAATTAAAACAACATATAATAATTTAGAAAATGAAATAAATATTAATGATATTGATGAATTTATAAATAATGAAAATAAAAATATTAAAAATAATTTATTTAATAAATCTTTAGAAGAAGAATATTTATTAACAAAAACAAAATTAAATTATGTTTGCGAAGCTTGTTTTAATAAATTAAATAAAAATATTTTATTACCATTTAATCAACGAATTAAGAATAAAGAATGTAATTATTGTAAAAATAAAGCCTCAAAATGTTTTTTTATAATAGAGTAACAAAAAAATTTAAAAATATTTAATCAAGTATTGAAGATAAAAAATAACTATGATATATTAATTAAGCGCACCGTTGGAGCAATACTCAAGAGGCCGAAGAGGTGTCCCTGCTAAGGACATAGACCGGGGCGACCTGGTGCGAGAGTTCAAATCTCTCTTGCTCCGCCAGTTATGAGTGGATCAGTGGTGTAGCGGTTAACATGTCTCCCTGTCACGGAGAAGATCGCGGGTTCGATTCCCGTCTGATCCGCCATTTATATGCAGGTGTAGTTCAATGGTAGAACTTCAGCCTTCCAAGCTGACTACGCGGGTTCGATTCCCGTCACCTGCTCCATTTGAATATTTTGGTTTGATATAATGAATATATCAAACTTTTTTTTATTATAATTTTTCACTGTAAACGTAAAAAATATCTAGATTCGAATAAATCAAAGATTATATTAAAAATTTTTTCGTATACGTCAAAATTTTACACCATCATAAAAGAAAAGCAGTAACAATAATGTT
>CAJKZK010000070.1 GCA_905204225.1 uncultured Bacillota bacterium | reverse complement strand
TAAATTTATATTAAATAAATAAATCTAGAAATTATATATAATATTAGTTGTAAAAATATTATTAAGGTACACAGACCCAAATAAGATATCTCCTTCAATTACTGGTAAGGAAGAATCATTAAGAAGCGTAATAAAAGATGCACCATCTAAATTGTTATATAATGTTTTAATTTTACCATTAACTTGTATATCCATTTTTATTACTAAATCTTTTTTAAAAGAATCATAAATTTGAATATAATAATTAGTATCATCTTTATTAGAAAATAAATTGATAACAGTATTTTCATCTAAATAATTTGAATATAGTAAAGCAGTATTTTTTTCATTATAAATTTTTTTCAAATCATTTTTAGCAATATTAAAGCTATCAATCATCACACGATTTTCTCCCTCATATATAGGTTTCCCACTAGCAATAGTTAAAGATATAGAACTAGTTATAATAGCAGCCATAACAGTTAAGCATATACATACAAATGGAATTTTTCTGAAAATAAAATGATTCTTTTTGATTGCTTCAATGGCATCAAATGGTTCATGATTTTCTTCAGTTTTTTTAGATGCATTAACTATCGATTCATCTCTAGCTAAAGATGAAAATTCTACATTTTTTTGGGTTAAATCATGCTTGTTTTCAATATTGAATTCACTATTCAATTTTTCAATTGCCCTTTCTTTTAGTTTCTTTTTGATATCCATTTAATATCCCTCCAGAACAACGTTGCTTATCTTAAAGATATCATTAATATGATGAAATAGTTTTTATTAATTTTCATCATTTTTTGATTTTTTTCTTTAGTTTTTATCAATTTTTTCTGTGTAATAGCTAAAATATGAGCAATTTATATGCAATTTTGTCGAAAAATGTCGAAATTTATTTATTTTTCATGTGTGGAAAAAGTAAGACTTCTCTTATTGATGTTTGTTCAGTTAAAAACATTACTAATCTATCAATACCAATTCCAACTCCTCCACATGGTGGCATACCATATTCAAGAGCTTCTACGAAATCAGTATCCATGTCATTTGCTTCATCGTTACCAGCATCTTTTTCTTTTAATTGCTCCAAGAATCTATTTTTTTGTTCAATTGGATCGTTTAATTCTGTATATGCATTAGCAAATTCATGCCCTCCGATATATAATTCAAATCTTTGAACAAATCTAGGATCTTCTGGATCAATTTTAGTTAATGGAGATATTTCAACTGGATGACCACATAAGAATGTAGGTTGAATTAATTTATCTTCACAATATGTTTCAAAGAACGCATCAATAATATGTCCTACTGTGAAATGTTTTTCCACTTTAATATTATGTTTGGCTGCTAATTCTTTAGCTTCTTCTAATGTATAATGATTGTTTTTAAAGTCAATACCAACATATTCTTTAATCATATCGCACATTGTTACTACTCTAAATGGTTTTGAAATATCAATTTTTTCTCCATCAGGATTAAAAATATCCATAAATTCTGTTTTATCGCCTAATTTTTTAGCAGCGAAACGAATTAAGCCTTCTGTTATTTTCATCATTGAAGATAAATCGCCATAAGCTTCATATAATTCGATAGTAGTAAATTCTGGATTATGAGTTAAATCCATTCCTTCATTTCTAAATAATCTACCTATTTCATAAACTTTTTCTAATCCACCAACTATTAATCTTTTTAATGGTAATTCAGTAGCAATTCTTAAATAGAAATCTCTATCTAAAGCATTGTGATGTGTAATAAATGGTCTAGCACTTGCACCACCTTGGATTGGTGAAAGTACAGGTGTTTCAACTTCAATAAAACCTAATGAATCACAATATTCTTGAATAGCACGAATAATTTTTGGCCTTGCAATAGCTACTCTTTTTGCTTCTTCATTCATAATTAAATCAACATATCTTCTACGATATCTTTCTTCTTTATCTGTTAAACCATGAAACTTTTCTGGTAGTGGTCTTAATGCTTTAGTTAAATGAGTATATTCAAAACATTTAATAGTAGGTTCACCTGTTTGAGTTAACATAACTTTTCCTTTTACTCCAACAATATCGCCAACATCAGCCATTTTAAATAAAGCATAAGTTTGTTCCCCAACATCATTTAAAGAAATATATATTTGAATTTTTCCTTTAATATCTTGTATAGAAAAGAAACTTGCTTTACCCATTTTTCTAATGAACATGATTCTTCCTGCTACAGATACTTCTAAATTCAAAGCTTCTACTTCTTCATGTGATAAGCCTTTAACTTTATTTCTAATATCTTGCGACCAGTCTGTTCTTTGATATGCTTGTCCAAAAGGGTCAATTCCTAGTTCTTTTAATTTTTCTACTTTTTGTCTTCTAACAATTTCTTGATCTGTTAATTTTTCTTCCATTTTTTTTACCTCTTCTTTATTCTATAAGAAATTTTTTATTTTTTAAAGCAATAAAGTTTTTATTTATTATTTAAAATAATAATTTTTAGTTAAATTTCTAGCAAATATTAATAATGAACCATATTTTAATCTTTTGAACTTACTTCAATATTCTTTTGAAGTTTGTTTGAAGTAAAAATAAATATATGTTTATAAATAAAAATTACTTTATTATTAAGCCATTAATTTCTTTATTATAATTCTTTTTCGTTGTATAATTTTACTAGGTGAAAATTATGTCATACAAAGCTTTATATCGAACTTATAGACCTATGACTTTTGATGAAGTAGCAGGTCAAAAACACATTGTCCAAACTTTAAAAAACGCACTTAGAGAAAATAAAATAGCACATGCTTATTTATTTTGTGGTCCTAGAGGTACTGGTAAAACAACCATGGCAAGAATTTTTGCTAAAGCTTTAAATTGCGAAACTGAATTTGGGAATCCATGTAATCATTGCGAAAATTGTGTTGCAATTACTGAAGGTAGACATCCTGATGTTATAGAAATTGATGCTGCTAGTAATCGTGGAATTGATGATATTCGAGATTTAATCAGTAAAGTAAAATATTCTCCTATTTTAGGAAGATATAAAGTTTATATTATTGATGAAGTTCATATGATGACAAATGAAGCTTTTAATGCTTTATTAAAGACATTAGAAGAACCACCAGAAAATGTAGTATTTATTTTAGCTACTACTGAACCTTATAAATTAATGCCAACTATTTTATCACGTTGTCAAAGATATGATTTTACTAAAGTAAGTGATGGAGATATTTATAATCGTTTATTTGATATATTGCAAAATGAAAATATTCAAATTGAAGAAGATGCTTTATCTATGCTTGTTTCTTTAGCAGATGGTGGAGTAAGAGATGCTTTATCTATGTTAGATCAAGCTATTGCTTATTGCGGAAATAATATTACTTTAAAAGATATTCAAGATTTATATGGTTTATCTTCTAAACAGGAGAAATTAGATTTATTGATGTACGCTAATAATAAAGATTTTTTAAGTCTATCTAATGTTATTAAACAATTAATAGAAAATGGCGTTGATATAAAAAGATTAACAAATGAATTATTAGAAGTATTAAAAGACTTATTAATTTATCAAACAACTAAAGATGCTTCTTTATTAAAATTATTAACAATAACTGATTGTGAATATCTTGCTCTAGATAATAAGAAAATTAATGCTTGGATAGATATATTATTAAATGCTAATAGTCAATACCGATTAGTGAATAATATTACTTCTTTATTTGAAATAACAATGCTTAAACTTTCTTCTTATGAAGAAGCTAAACCTATAGAAACAATTAAAATAGTTGAAAAAGTTGAAGAAACTAAACCAACACCAATAAAAGAAGAAATTGAACCTACTCCAGTAGTTACACCTATTGAAGAAAATAAGCCTACAAACGAAGAAATTATTCCATTAACTTTTTCTAATGTAAGTTTTACTTCCGTTAATCCATTTGTAGATGAAGGTACACCAATTAATTATACCTTAGAAGATATTATTAATATAATGGTACAAGCAACTAAAGAATGTAAAAATGAATTGAATTCAAATTGGTATTTATTAGATAAATTAATTAACCATAATAGAGTGGGTAAATATGCTGCTACATTAAAAAATACTGCTCCTAGAATTGTTTGTAAAACAGCTGTTGTATTTGAAGCAAACTTAAAAACTATTACAAATAAAATTAATCTAAAAGAAAATCAATATGGTTTTTCTAAAGTAGTAGAAGCTTTATTTGGTGAATCATGTGTTGTAATTTGTATGAATCATCAAGAATATGTAGAAACAGTTACAAAATTTTCTAATCTTAGACAAGCTAATAAACTTCCATCCCCACAAGAAGTCAATATTGACACTAAGGTTGAAATAGATCAAAATAATACTAAAACTAAAACTGCTGAATTAGCAGAAGAATTAACAAGAGGAGAAAATTAATATGAACATGCAAGCATTAATGCAACAAGCACAAAAAATGCAAAAAGAAATGCAAAAAAAACAAGCAGAATTAGAAGCAACAACTTTTGATGTAACAAGTGCTGGTGGTGCAATTAAAATTAAGATTAAAGGATCAAGACAAATTGAAAGTATCGAAATTGATAAAGACGCTATTGATCCAGAAGAAAAAGAAATGTTAGAAGACATGATTAAAGTTGCTATTAATGAAGCAATAAGCATTGTAGATCAAGCCTTTGATCAATTAAATTCTTCTTTAACTAATGGTATGAGGATGCCATTTTAACCATGCAAGAATTACAAACAATTGTAGATTTAATTAATGCATTAAAAGTAATTCCCGGCATAGGTAATAAATCAAGTGAAAGAATTGCTTATGAATTTTTAAAAATGGACCAAAACAAAATAGATAATCTAATTAATAGTTTAAAAAACATTAAAACTAATTTATCTATTTGTCCTATATGTGGATCTTATATGGAACATGATAAATGCTTGATTTGTAGTGATTCAACTAGAGATCAATCTACATTAATAGTAGTTTCTTCTTTTAAAGATGTTTTATCTTTAGAAAGATTAAATATTTTACATGCAACTTATCACATTTTAAATGGTACTATCTCACCTACTAAAGGAATAAGTGCTAGCGATATCAATATTGAAAAATTATTAAAAATAATTGAAAATTCTAATATAAAAGAAGTAATTTTAGCAACTAATCCAACTATTGATGGTGAAACAACTGCATTATATATTTCTAAATTGTTAGAAAAATTTGAAAATTTAAAAGTCACAAGATTAGCTTATGGTTTGCCAATGGGGGCAAATCTTGATTTTACAGATGAGCTTACTTTATCTCGTGCCATTGAAGGCCGTACATTATATAAAAAATAGGAGAAATTTATGTCTTTATTTATTACATTAGAAGGTCCAGAAGGTTCAGGTAAATCTTCTGTGATGGAGAAAGTATATCAAAAATTATTATCTGAAGGGTATGAAATTGTAAAAACACGTGAACCAGGTGGTACTCCAATTGGTGAACAAATTAGAAATGTAATTTTAAATCAAGATAATACAAAAATGGACATTCGTACTGAATGTTTGCTTTTTGCTGCTTCTAGAAGACAACATCTAGTTGAAAAAATTTGGCCAAGTATAAAACAAGGAAAATTAGTATTTTGTGATAGATATCTTGATTCATCTTTGGCTTATCAAGGATATGCTAGAAAATTAGGAATTGATAATGTTTTAAATGTTAATTTATTTGCTACAGAAAATACATATCCTGATTTAACATTATTTTTTGATGTTACTCCAGAAATTGGTCTTGAAAGAATTAATAAAAATCATAATCGCGAAGTTAATAGATTAGATGTAGAAAAATTAGAATTTCATAAAAATGTTTACCAAGGTTATATTTGTCTTTTAAAAATGTATCCAGAAAGAATCAAAAGAATTGATGCAAGCAAACCTTTTGATGAAGTAGTAGAAGAAACTTATAATCTAATAAAAGGATATTTAAAATAATGAGTTTTCAAGACTACTTAAAAAATAATCAAAAACTAGTTTATAATACTTTCGTTAATAGCCTTAATGAAAATCGACTTTCGCACGCATATTTAATTACTGGTAATGAAGGAGCACCTTTGTTAGAAACAAGCCTTTTCTTAGCCAAATCTTTAATTTGCGAAAATAGAAATCCTTTAGCTTGTGAAAAGTGTTTAACTTGTTTAAGGTTTGAAGATGGTAATTATGCTGATTTCAAAATATTAAATGGTCAAGAAAATAATATTAAAGTAAGTGATATCGAGTCTTTACAATCATTTTTTCAAAATACACCTAGTGAAAAAAGTGGTAAAATGATATATATTATTCATGCATTAGAAAATTCTAATCGCGAATCTTTAAACGCTTTATTAAAATTTTTAGAAGAGCCTCAGGATAATGTTTATGCTTTTTTAACAACATTTAATGAAGAAAGATTATTACCAACAATTCTTTCTAGAACTCAAAAATTAAAATTATTACCATTAAAAAAAGAAGAGTTAGTAAATGAATTAATTAATGAAGGCATTTCTTATGATGATGCTGAAATACTTGTTCAATTTTATGGTGATAAACAAACATTATTAAAAGTCGGTACTGATAAAAATTATTTAAAAATTAAAGACATGGTTTTTGATACATTAGATAATTTACTTATTTCAAATAATAAAGCTTTATATTTTGTAGAAAAGAATATTATTCCTGAACTAAAGGATAAAGTGTCAGTTAGACTTTATTTAGATATTTTAGCATGTGCTTTTAAAGATATTATGAACATTAAATGGCATTTACCATTAATTATTAAATCTCAAGAACAACTTTTTTCTTCTTTAAATAATAAATTAACAAATATTGAAGAAGATTATAAAGAAATAATGCTCACAAGAGGTAAAATAGAATTAAATGTTAATTTAGGTTTATTACTTGAACATATATTTATTTTTATTAAATAGGAGGTAACAATGGACTATATATTTGGTGTTAATTTTCAATCACAAGGAAAATTACAATATTTTTTAGTTAATTATCAAATTAATAAAGGTGATTTAGTAATTTGTGAATCACTTAAAGGAATTGAATTAGGTAGAGTTGCAACAAATCCAAAAGAATATATTATTAAAGAAGGTGAACCCATTCCTTTTTCATATATAATTAGATTAGCTACCGAAGAAGATCAAAGAATTTTTGATAATAATAAAAAAGAAGCTACTGATGCCTTCAAAATTGTTCAAATTGAAGCTAATAAATTAAATTTAAACATGAAAGTATTGTCTGCTGAATATACTCTTGATCAAAGTAAATTAACAGTCTCTTATTTATCTGATGATAGGGTTGATTTTCGTGAATTATTAAAAGTTCTTGCTTCTTTATATCATTGTAGAATTGAACTAAGGCAAATAGGTCCTCGTGATAAAGCAAAAATGATTGGAGGCATTGGTATATGTGGATTACCATTATGCTGTTCTACTTTCTTAAATGAATTCGATGGAATATCAATTACTATGGCTAAGAATCAAATGTTAGCTTTGAATATTCCTAAATTATCAGGTCATTGTGGTAAATTAATTTGTTGTTTAAAGTATGAAGATGAAGTATATACTCTTGAAAAAACAAATTTACCAAAAGTTGGTATGCGCGTAAATTATCAAGATCAATTATATAGAATTTCTTCTATCAATGTTTTAACTAAAATGATTAAATTAGAAAATACAGAAAATATCATTACTGTTCCACTTACTGAAATAGAAAAAAACATTGTAGAAAATTATAATCCTACTCAACCAATGAGAAGAAATGCTCAACAATCAAAACCAAAATTAGAAGAAACAAATGAAAATTCTTTAGAAAATAAAACAAATGATCCTAGAAAAAAACCTTATAAAAAGAATTTTTATAAAAATAAAGGTCCAAGAAATGAAACGAATTAAATCTTATGAAAACAATTTACCAATTTGTTATTTAATCGCTACACCTATTGGTAATTTAAAAGATATGTCAACTAGGGCCATAGAAGTTTTAAAAAATGTAGATTATGTAGCTTCTGAAGACACTAGAACCACTACTAATTTATTATCATATTTTGGTATTAATAAACCAATGATTTCTTATCACGAACATAATGAACAAGTCTGTTCTACTAAATTAATTGATTTATTAAAAAAAGGAAAATCTATAGCTATTACCAGTGATGCAGGGTATCCAGGAATTTCTGATCCAGGGGCTATCATAGTTAAACATTGTATTGAAAATGATATCCCTATTTCTATCATTCCTGGAGCTAATGCTTTTTTACCAGCATTAATTGGTTCAGGGTTAGATAATGATCATTTCTATTTTCATGGTTTTTTGCCTAGTAAACCATCTTCAAGAAAAAAAGAATTAGAACAATTAACCAATTTAACATGTACGTTAATTTTTTATGAATCTCCTCATAGAATTAAAGATACATTAAATGATTTATTAACTTATTTCCCTAATAGAAAAATGTCTTTAGTAAGAGAAATAACTAAATTACATGAAGAATATATTTACGGTACTATTAATGAGATATCACAAATAGATGAATCAACATTAAAAGGTGAAATGGTTATTGTTATTGAAGGTAATAAAATAAAAAAAGAATATACTGATGATGAATTAATTGAAATGCTAAATAAATTAATTTCAAATGGTTTATCTTTAAAAGAAGCTAGTAAAGAATTAGCTAATGAATTAAATTTAAAAAAGAATTATATTTATCAATTAGGTTTAAAAGAATAAAATAATTTATTCTTTTTTTATTATTTCATTATCTTTAATACTCTTATTAATAATTAAATTAGAACCAATTGTTACATTATTACCTATAATTGTTTTTCCACCTAGAATAGAACTGTTTGAATAAATGGTTACATAATTTTTTATTGTTGGATGTCTTTTTATTCCTTTTAATTTTTGACCATCTTTTAACGAAACTGCACCAATTGTTACTCCTTGATATATTTTAACATGATGCCCAATAATTGAAGTTTCTCCAATCACCACCCCTGTTCCATGATCAATAAAAAAATAAGGACCTATTATACAATAAGGATGTATGTCGATTCCAGTTTTACTATGTGCAAATTCTGATAATATTCTTGGTAAATAATCAATTTTATTTTCATAAAAAAAATGAGCTATACGATAAACAAAAGTAGCGAAAAATCCAGGATACGCTAAAATTATTTCTTGATAATCTTTACAAGCGGGGTCTCCTTCATATATTGCTTTTAAATCAGTATTTAAAATAGATTTAATATTTGGCAACTCATTAATAAATTTATGAGTTGTTTTATTTATATTT
>CAJKZK010000069.1 GCA_905204225.1 uncultured Bacillota bacterium | reverse complement strand
TATCAAGGTTCTGAATACGCAGACGATTTAATTACTTATTCATTAAATTCTGGTATTCATGGTTTTGGAAAAAATAATGATTATATAAAAAACAAACAAGTAAGTACTTCTAATAATAAATTTATTTATTTATTAAAAGTATTATTTGTTCCTTTACCAACTCTTTTTTCTTATTATCCTTGGACCAAATCAATTATTTTAATTCCTTTTGGATATATTGCAAGATTTTTTCATTTATTATTTAAACGTCATGATAAATTTAAACATGTTTTATCTTTATCAAAACAAGATGATAAATTCTTTAAGAATATAGGTATTAAAAATGATTAAATTAGATGAATTAGAAAACAATTTATTAGATAAATTATCATACATGCCAGAAAGAAAAGAAATTAAAATAATAGAAAAAGAAATTTTTTCCAATGAAGAATGTATATTGTTAATTTCTAATTTTCAAAAAGCTCAAGAAGATTATAATTTTATTTTAAAAATATATAAAAATGACTCTATTCAAGCTCAACAAACACAAAAAAAATTATATCAAGCAAAATTAAAAATGGATGAAAATAAATTAATTAATCATTATAATTTATTATTAAAAAAAATTAACGAACCATTAAGATATTTAGATTTTAAATTAATTTCATTATTTCAAAAAAGAGGTATTAATAAATGTTAAGAATTATTGCAGGTAAATATCGTCATTTAATCATTGAAGCTCCTTCTACAAATACTACTAGACCTACAACAGATAAAGTAAGAGAAGCAGTAATGTCAAGTTTAGGTACTAGTCTAATTAATTCAACTATATTAGATTTATTTGCAGGTTCTGGTGCTTTAGGTTTAGAAGCCTTATCTAGTGGTGCAAAGAAAGCAATCTTTTGCGATAACAATTATTTAGCTATAAAAGCAATAAAGAATAATATTAATAAATTAAAAATTAGTGAAGAAGTAGAAATTTATAAATGTTCATATAAAGAAACCTTAAATAAATTAAAAGAAAAAAATGAAATAATTGATATATTATTTTTAGATCCACCTTATATAAAAGAAGATGTATATCAAGAAGTATGTGATTTTCTATTTAATAACAATTTACTATCTAAAAATGCTATAATAATAAAAGAATGGAATAAACAAATTCCTCTTGATAATCGTTTTAATCACCATAAAAGTTATTCTTATGGAACAATTAATATTTTAATAGAAAGAAGATAAATTATGAGAAATGCAATATATCCTGGTAGTTTTGATCCAATTACAAATGGTCATATAGACATTGTTTTACGTGCAAGTAAATTATTTGATAAATTATACGTATGTGTAGCCAAAAATCTTAATAAAGCCCCTTATTTTAATATAGACGAAAGATTAAAAATGGTTAAAGAAGCTTTAAAAGATATTCCAAATGTTGAAGTAATTGCTACTGATAAATTAATTGTTAGCATTGCTAAAGAACTTAATGCAGTTGCTATTGTTAGAGGTTTAAGAGCAGTTACAGATTTTGAATATGAATTTCAATTAGCAGCAGGCAATGAATATATCGATAACAATATAGAAATGGTTTTTTTAATGGCATCATTAAATAAATCATTTATTTCTTCATCTTCAATAAAAGAATTCTATTCTTATAATGTTGATATTACAAATTTAGTACCGCCAGTTGTAGTAAAAGAATTTAAAAGAAAAAGAAATAAAGACTAACACTAAAAAAGGAAATTAATAATCTATTAAATATATATTTTTTTATATTCAATTCATTATTAATTATTTTTGATTGAAAAATAATTGATAAAGATGGAAACAAACTAATAAATAAAACAATAAGTTCGCCACTTATTGTTTTTAATTTACTTGCTTTATAACAAGGATAAGAAAATTCAATCAGTCCTTCTATTAGATACCTATAAGGAATTTTGATTTTTTCTTCTAAAAATAAAAATAAAGAAAACAAAAAAATTGTACTAATAATTATGCACATAGTCTTTATTGATATTTTTATAGAATTGTTTAAAGAATTTAATAATGGCTTATCTTTTATTATTATCTCATAATTATTAATTTTAAAACCTAATATAAATAGATTAATTAAATTACTAAAATAAAAAAATATTATTATTCTTAAACAAATATTTTTTTCATAATTTATTAAACATACACCATATAAAAATGGAAAAGAAATAGTTCCAAATGAAATTATAAAATTATTATAATCTCTTTTATCAATGATTTTATAATCTAATAATTTTTTTAATATTAATTGTAATGAAGGCATACCAATAATAGTAGATAAAAATATTAATATAAATACAAAAATGGACCTTGTTATGACATTAATTCTTAATTTATTATAAATAAAAATTAATGTATCATTTTCTAAAATAATATTTATTAATAATAAACAAGGAAACAAAGATGGTACGAAAGAAAAAATAATACTATTAATAATTTCATTATTAAAAGGAACAATTAATTGATAACATAAAATGACAACAAAAAATAATAACATTAAAAAAATTTGTTTAATATTTTTCATAATAAATTATATGATTTTTATCTAGGCTTTAACCCATATATAAAAAATAAATTATCATATATTACATTGAAAGCGAGGGATATTTTTATGTACAATCGCCAAATGGGAAATACGTGCTCACAAACATGTCCATGCAAATATGATCCAATAGTAATGCCAGTAAGAGAATATGTTTGCAATAAATATTATTGGGTAGAACAACCTGTTATTTGTCCAATAAATAGAAAAGTTGTAAATCATTATTGTCCAAGACCTGTATATTACTCAACATATACATCAAGTGAAGAAACAATTTGCGAAGGACAAGCAAATAAAACCATGTAAAAAAAAGAGTTCAGCAATGCTGAACTCTTATTTAATTTAATTAGATTTATTTTTATAATCGGTCCAAGTCATTTTCCAATCAGTTTCATAATTAGAAGATAAAAATCTTTTTAAATCTAATTCTTTTTCTGATTCAAAATCAAATTTTATACCAAGAATCTTGTCATTTTGTAATCTTATAAACATAGGATTTGGAATTGTATTTTCATTAACTTTATTACTAAATGTATCAGCTGAACTTTCTGTAAATACATTTTTATAATCTCTAACAAAATTAGGATACATATCATTATAATAATCAATATCGAAATGTTGACGATCTTCATAAGAAGCATCATCTTTATCAATATTAATATTTACACAGAACCATTTATATGAAGTTGAATCAGCAACTCTTCTTACTTGCTTTTCCATATCTTTAGCAGTTGTATCTGCATCACTATAATAAACAATTACTGAATCACCATTATTTGATTTTATAAATGTTTCAATTTGATTATTAGTAAATAAATTTTTTGTATCATGATTTTTATAAAAGTTATATGATTCATCAGGATTCATAAGGCCTGAAATCCAACTAGTAACAGGTTTAATTGAAAGAATAACACCAAAGATAACACCAACAATTAATAAAGGTTGAATCCATGCTGTATTTTTTATCCAATTTATTACTGCAAAAAAACCTTTTTTAATTCCTAAGCCAATTTTTACGAAAAAATTTCCTATCATAAAGCCTCCTAATTTAACAATAAATATCTATAAGCTGTATATAGCTTAATAATAATATCATTATTATATAGCAATTTCAACATTGATTATAATTTAATTTTTGTTCTTTGTCATTAATAATTTTATTTTTTAACAAATTTTACATTTTTTATCTTTGATAAAAGAAAAATTTGAATGAAATCATTTTATAGTGGACTAAAATTTATATAATAGTTAAAATATAAATTGGAGACTAATTATGACTTTAAAGCAAAAACATGATGATTTTTTATTAGATCACCCTATTATAAAAAATATATTTTCTTATTTATGGAATATTCTTGGTTCTGCCTTAGCAGCTTTTTGTATTGCTTATTGTTTTAGAGCTTTTGTTGAACCAGAAACATCAACAGATCATTATAATCTAATTGCAGGTGGTGTTAATGGTATAAACCAAGTTATTACACTTACATTAATAAAAATGGGTGCAATTAAAGCAAATGACATGGAAATTATTAAATTAATACATTCCATAATGTATTTAGTTATTAACACTCCATTATTTATATTTGCTTTCTTTAAAATAGGTAAAAGATTTGCAATTTTAACTTTAATTAATGTTTTATTTACATCATTATTTTTAAAATATATTCCTCAAAGTTGGTATGAGTTATTCACAATTACCGATGATATGCTAGCAAGATCAATTTTTGCTGGTATCCTTAATGGATTTGGAATTGCTTTGGCTCTTGAATTAAATCATTGTACAGGTGGAACAGATGTAGTATCAATGTATTTTGGATTAAAAAAAGGAATAGCTATTGGTAAATATGTTTTAATCATAAATAGTGCGATAGTTTTAATATTCATTATTTTATCAAGTGTTGAAACGCCTTATAGTCCTGCGGTTAAAGGACCATTTACAATGGGATTATATACAATATTGTTTTTCTTTGTAAGTTCTTTAGTTATTGATCAAATTTCTTCTAGAAATAAAAAAGTTCAATTACAAATTGTTACATCTGAACCAAGACTTGCAAAAGTTTTAATTGCAAATTTCCCTCATGGCTGTACAATTTTAGATGGTAAAGGTGCTTACTTAGACCAAGACAAAAAAGTAATATTAACTGTAATATCATCTTTCGAATTAAAACAAGCAACAAAAATTATTTACAAAATTGATCCTAATGCTTTTATAACAGTAAGTAGTCCAAATAAAGTGTTCGGTAAATTTTTTATAAAACCAATGAAATAAAAGGAGTATTATTATGTATACAAATGAAGATTTAGCAAATTTAATTTTTCCAGAGGTAACTCAAACGCTTGAAGATTTAGATAAAATTTATCCAAATCGAAATTTAAAAGAAGGAGCAGAAGTAACACGTTTTGCTCCAAGTCCTACAGGATTTTTACATACTGGTTCATTATTTACTGCTTTAGTAGCCCAAAAAGTTGCTAATCAAAGTAATGGAGTATTCTATACTAGACTTGAAGATACTGACACAAAAAGAGAAGTAGAAGGATCAGGTAAAGAACTCTTAGATCAATTAGCAATATTCAATGTTATTCCAAATGAAGGATATTTTGGAGATTATGAAAAAGGTCAATATGGCCCTTATCAACAATCAAAAAGAGCTGATATTTATAAAATAGTAATCAAAGAATTATTAAAAAAAGGTAGAGCGTATCCTTGTTTTTGCTCTCATGAAGATTTAGATGCTTTAAGAAAAGTTCAAGAAGCAACACATGTTGTTCCTGGATATTATGGTCAATATGCTAAATGTAGATTCTTATCTCTTGAAGAACAAATTCAAAGAATTAAAAATGGAGAAAAATTTGTTATTAGATTTAAATCCATGGGTGACCATAATTTAAAAGTAGAAGTTAATGATTTGGTAAGAGGTCAATTATTTTTATCTCAAAATGATCAAGATATTGTTATTTATAAATCTGATGGATTACCAACCTATCACTTTGCTCATTTAGTTGATGATCATTATATGCATACAACTATTGTTTCACGTGGTGAAGAATGGTTACCTTCATTAACAATTCATTTAGAATTATTCGAAACAATGGGATGGAAGGCTCCTAAATATGCACATTTACCAGTTATTATGAAATTAGACAATGGTAATAAGCGTAAATTATCAAAAAGAAAAGACAATGAAGCCGCTATAGCTTATTTCTTAAAAGATGGTTATCCAGTTCAAGCTATAAAAGAATATTTATATACAATAGCTAATTCAAATTTTGAAGAATGGCATGCTGAAAACCCTACTTTAGATCAAAATGATTTCCATTTTACATTTGAAAAAATGTCATTAGATGGAGCTTTATTTGATATTGAAAAATTACAAAACATTTCAAAAGAAGTTATAGCAACATATTCAGCTGAAAAAATGCTTTATGAAATGAAAAAATATACTTCTCAATATGACCAAAAATTTAACGAACTAATTTGTAATGATGAAGAATATTTTAAATCAATTATGAACATTGAAAAAGATAAACCAAACCCAAGAAAAGATTATATTAAATATGGTGAAATTTTTGATAAAGTTAAATTTTTCTATGAACCATATTATACTGAATTAATTACTTCTAATCCATTGCCATTTAACCCAAATATTAACAAAGATTTAATTAAACAAATTTTATTAGAATTTGTGGATACATTAAATTTAGATGTTCCAGAACAAATTTGGTTTGGATCATTGAAAGAATTAGGAACAAAATATAATTTTGCAAATAACGCTAAAGAATATAAAAAGAATCCAACTATATATAATGGTCACATTGGTGATGTAGCCGAAATGATTAGAATAGCCTTAACATCTTCTAAACAATCTCCAAATTTATATTATATTTTAAGAATTTTAGGTAACAAAGAAGTTTCTAGAAGAATAAAGAAAGTAATTGAATTAATTAAATAAATGTGTTGTAATTATAAAGCAACACATTTTGGTCCTTTAGTGGAACTGGTTAACACGTCTCCCTCTCAAGGAGAAGAATAGGAGTTCGAGTCTCCTAAGGATCACCATTAAAGAACACTAATTGTGATACGAGAAATCTATCACAATTTTTTCTTTTTTCAGTTCAAAAATAGCTAAAATTATCGTAGTACGACTCTCCTCCTTAAAGAAAATCTTCATTTTTTAGAGTAAATTATAAAGAACATATAGAAAAAGCAATTTTAGGTGTTGCAACACTTCAAGCCAAAAAAGTAGGGGTGTTAACTATTGCTCATGGTGGTAAACAAGAAGGCGATATAGCCATTTATAATAAAAATTTAACTATTTTTAGGGTGTAATAATTAAATTACTAGAAAATGATATATATCTTAAATGTAATTCGTTAGAGGATTTAAAAGATGTTTTAGATAAGAAAAAATATTCGTAATTATTAATTGAAGGTGACTGATTTATGAAGAAAATAATTATATTAATAATTGGTTTTGTTATGATGTTTTCTTTAGTTGCATGTAGTTCTAAAAATAATTCTACAATACCCTCGACTGATGATATTCCTTCAACAATAATTCCTTCTGATACAACACCATCAGATAATACATTTACGGAGGATTATGAACTTATGAATAAAACAATAGTTTTCAAAATTGCAAATACTGAAGTAGATGTATATTGGTTAGATAATAATTCAGTAAAAGAATTAAAGAAACTTGCTAAAGATGGATTAACTATTAATATGCAATAGACAAATAATGTTGGACTGATGAATGGGTTAGTCATTGATGAATGAAGCGCACGCACTTCATTCATCAGCCACTCTAAAGCTATCTTGAATTGTAAAACATCATCGGTATCACATGTAGTAATAGCAATGCAAAGGTCTATATGATAAAATATATATATATAGGTTCAATTATGATTAATTTTTTAAACAATTTCGAGCAGGAGCGACCTGCTTGCCTGCCTTGGAGTCTTATTCCGATATTATGTGTTTTAGTCGGTTTAATGACTTTGATAGCCATTGCTTTTCTCGCAAAATATATCAACAAAACAAAAAACAAAAAACTATTGAATGGCATTATCCTTATATATGGATTGCTCTTCCTAGGACTGGAAATATATCATGAAATCAATCGTTACTTCTTCTTCGGGTACTATGACTTCTCCAGCATTCCCTTCCAGTTCTGCAGCATACCGATCTACCTATGCCTGATTCTTCCTTTTATCAAAAACGAAAAGATCAGAATGCCGATATTCTATTACCTAGGCATCTACTGCATGATTGCCGGCATCTTCCCGTTATTGTTCGGACAAGGACAGCTATGCAGATGGGGCAATATCTTCGATGTGATCCGTTCCTTCGTCTGGCACGTTCTGATTCTTCAGGTCTCCATCCTATCTGTCGTCCACGCAGAAATCGGAAAAAACATCAAAAAAGATTATAAATACTTTCTTGGCGCTGTCGCAATATTCGTCGGTCTTACCGTCATTGCTCAACTAATCAATGTAACACTGCATTACACCGGAGGCATCAACTACAAACCGACAGACGGAAAACCGTTCAAAGATGTCAAGAACACTCCGTTGTTCGATCCAGATGTTGCTTCCTGTTTCTACATTTCTCCCTTCTTCGTTTCCAATATGCCTGTCTATTCTAAAATATGGCTGAAATTCGGTTGGTTCGCAAACTATATCATCTATGTCATCAGTTTCTCATTCCTGGCAACAATCGTCTATTTTCTCAATAGTCTGATCAAATATTGCATGACAAAATATGCAGCGTGGAGAATCAAGAACAAATAAGCCACCATATCAAGCAATCAAAACTAACTATAAATTACTAAGAAGCAAGATGAGATGGTTTTCAAATTCGTCAACATGGAACGATCCAATTGATGTGACAGTGAAGTATAACATCGAAAAAGATGTTGAACTACTAGATAGTAATTTCGACGAATACGCTTTGAAATTCGCATTCATGTTCATCAACAAATACATTGATTCTTTATGCAACCAAAAAAATTGTCACTCCAGATATGTTTAAAGAGGTTTATTATTCAGTATTTAGTGATGAAAAGGAACTAAACCCAGAAAAATGCCTTCTTACCTTACTCTAGTTGTTGATGATAAGCCAGTAAAGCAGATAACTGTTAAAACACGGAAAGTGCTTATTAAAGTATTTAGTCCTGAGTTCAAAGAAAATATAATAAAAATGATAAAAAACTTTTTTTGGTTCAATAATATAAAAGACAAATGCCTTATGTATTCTTTGTCCGAAACTTATTCAAATAAACATCAATGGGCTATGTATTCTGATGGAGGAAAATGATTCTGCATCGAATATACGATAACACCAAAGAATAAAAGAGAAGTTAGCCTGCTTCCTTATAAATGTCAATATAAAAGTCTCACATTTGTCAATTTAAGATTCCTCAGTTTGTATAGGTTTAAGTTTATCTTTAATTCTATAAGATTGACCAGTAATATTAAATAAATAAGAGAACTGCAAAATTCTATCTAATATAGCTTTAGTAATCATTTCATCATTGCCAAGGATAGTTGGCCATTTATCGAATGTAATATTACTAGTAAATATTGTTGATCTTTTTGTATATCTTAAATCAATTAATTGAAAGAATAATTTTGCTTCCAATGAACTTATTTCATTAAAACCAACCTCATCAATTATTAATAATTTATATTTGAAGAACTGTTTAATTTTTCTTTCAAAAGTACCTTCATTATAAACATTTTTTAATATATTAATTAATTTATTAAATTTAATAAAATATACGCTATTTCTTCTAATTGCTACTGTATAAGCAATAGCAATAGCTAAATGAGTTTTTCCAGTTCCTGGATTACCTATAAATACTATATTTATTGCTTCATCATAGAAATTTGATTCAATTAT
>CAJKZK010000068.1 GCA_905204225.1 uncultured Bacillota bacterium | reverse complement strand
TGTTAATTTATATTCGTTAAACAATATATTTGTAAAAAAATTACAAAATTATATTTTTAATATTAATTATTAAGTAAAAATAAATTAAAAATTATTTTTAATTACCTATTTCGTTAAAATTTATACTAATTTTGCCAAAACTATATATGATGAAGATTATAAATGATTAAATAATAATTGAGGTTATATCCATGAAAATTAATTTTAAAAATAAAAGTGAAATATTATCTTTAAGCAATTTATTATTAAGTATCATTATTGCCATAATTAATATTGTTATTTATGCATGTGTTGGTGAAATAAAATTGTTTTTAACAATGTTTATAATTAATATATTGATCTTATTATTTAATTTGATAGGATATAAAACAAAATTACCTATTTTATATATTGGTTCAAGTATAGTTATGATTATTTTAAATTCATTAACTAATTATGATACATTTGTTTTTAATTATGCATATTTAATTGGTGCAATATTATTAATCATTGGTTCAGTTATTGAAATAATATTTTTAATAATAGAAAAACAAAAACCTCAATTTAAAGGAGTTATATATATTGCTTCTTTTAGTATTATTTTATGCTCGTTTTTCTCTTATTATTTTATTGAATGTAATATAGATAAAAATAAAACTAATGTTGAATTAAATAAGTGGACTGTGCCTTCTTTTATTGATAATAAAGAATGTGAAAATAAAGGAGAAGTGTTACAAATTTCTTATAAAACAAAAGCGTATGCGACAGATAATAGAGAAGTGATAAAATCCGCTAATGTATATTTGCCATATAATTATTCTAAACATGAACAATATAATATTTTATATTTAATGCATGGAACTGGTGATAACGAGGATTATTGGTTAATAAAGCATCATTCAAATAAAATAATGTTAGATAATTTAATTGATAAAAAAATAATTTCTCCTTTAATTGTTGTTACTCCTACTTTTTATGTTGAAAATGATTGTGAAAATGAATTAGATAAATTAACCTATTCTTTTAATGAAGAATTAAGAAATGATTTAATGCCATATATAGAAAGTAATTATTCCACATATGCAAAAAGTACATCAAAAGATGATTTTATTTTAAGTAGAGATCATCGTGCCTTTGCTGGCCTTAGTAGAGGTGGAGTAACAATGTATCATTCTGCTTTGTGTAAAAGTTTAGATTATTTTTCTTGTTTTGGTGCTTTTAGTGGTTCAAGAACTAGTGGAGAAGAATTAAAAAACAATATTCAATCAGAAGAATTAAAAAATTATTCAATTAATTATTTATATGTTACAGGTGGAACTTTGGATTTCATTTTACCAGATTTAATTAATGATTATAATGAACAGATAAAAAAGGAACCAAGATTAAAATTAAATGAAAATACATCTTTTGATATAACTTTTTTAAAACGTCATTCAATAGAAAATTGGCATTTAAATCTATATAATTTTTTACAATTAATTTTTAAATAAATAAGTATGATATTTTATATCATAAAATTTTTGGGTGTTTTTTTATTTTAATTTATAATGTAAAATAATATTAAGAGGTAAATATGATAAAAATTGCTATTGTTGAAGATGAAGAAAAATATCAAATACAATTAGAAGATTGTTTGAATAAATTTTTTATAGAAAAAAATATAGATTTCGAATATAAAGTATTTAAAAATGGTTTAGATTTTGTAGAAAGCTTTCAATCTAATTATGATGTTATATTTTTTGATATAGAACTTCCCATTATGAATGGGATGGAAGCTAGTAAAAAAATAAGAAATATTGATCATAATGTTGAAATTATTTTTGTTACTAGATTAAATAATTACGCGATAGATGGTTATTTGGTTAATGCATTTGATTATGTTTTAAAACCAATAAATTACACTAGTTTTGCTTTAAAATTAGATAGATTAATAAAAAAAATAAATGCAAAAATAGGAAAATCATTTGTATTTTCTATTAAGGCTAATGAAAAAATAAAAATAATGCAATCATCTATTTTATATTTTGAAAGTAATAATCATTATGTAAGAATTGTTACTACCGATAAAGAGTACGAAATTAGAAGTACAATAAAAAATATTATTATGGAATTAAATGATACAATGTTTGTGCAATGTGGTAAGAGTTATTTAGTTAATTTACAACATATTAGTTCTATTTTAGATAATATAGTTTATTTAGATAATAAAGACAAATTGCCAATATCAAGAGCATATCATAAAGAATTTGTTGATGAATTTACAAAATTTTTTGCTAATGGAGGAATTAAATAAATGTTTTATTCTTCTTTTGATAGCTATATTATGTTAATCGTTTATTTTTTCCAAATATATATAGCTAATTTATTATTCTTTATGATGTTTAATAAAAGAAAACATTTTATTATAAAATTTTTAATTGGTTCAATATTAGCATTAGGATTATTTTTATTATTTGCTCCTATATTAAGTAAATTATTAAGTGGATTTGTTATAGGTGGAAGAACAGCATTATCATTTTTATTGTTATTAGGATTGTTTTATTTTTGTTTCCAAAGAAATTTTATTGATACATTATTTTGTAGTGTAGCAGCTTTATTAACTCAAAACATGGGAGCTAATCTTTATGATATAGTTAAAGCATTATTAAATATAGAAGGATTTCAACCATTAAGTATTTATATGTTTTTATCATTTATATTTATTTATTTCTTAACATGGCTATTCTGCTCACGTCAATTAAAAGGCCTAGAAAATATTGCAGTAAATCGTATTATGACATTGGTAATTGCAATTATTGCTTACTTTTTAGCATGTTATTTCTTTATGAAAATTTCTGATTATTTTCCTAATAAAGGAGAAATGTTTATATATTGTCATTTATTAATTTTAATATGTGATTTCTTTGCTCTGTTTATTATGTTTAATGATTTAAAAAAGAGATATTTAATTACTGAAAATATGATGATTGATCAAATGATGGAAGATACTAAAAAAAGATATCAATTAGAATCTCAAACAGTCGAAATGATTAATATTAAATGCCATGATTTAAAACATCGATTAGATGAATTTCATTTAAATGATGAAGATGAAGCTAAATCTCTTGAAGAAGTAAAACAATCAATTATGATTTATGAATCTATTGCAAAAACTAATAATCCTGTAATTGATTTAGTCATTTCTAACAAAGCTTTAATATGCGAAAAAAATGATATTATTTTTACTTACCAAGTTGATGGTAAATCAATATCATTTATGAATAAAACTGATATTTCCGCTTTATTTGGCAACATTCTTGATAATGCAATAGAGTATTTATGTAAAATTGAAAATAAAGAAAATCGTGTACTTAATATGAAAGTATATTCTAATAATGAGACAGTAGGTATTCATGTGGAAAATTTTTGTAATAGTGAAATTAAATTCTTCAATGGCTTACCTTTATCTACTAAAAATGATGCTTTTTATCATGGATTTGGAACAAAAAGTATAAAATATATTGTTAATAAATATCATGGTAATTTAACAATTACTAATAAAAACGATTTATTTAATGTTGATATTATTATTCCAATTAAAGGAAAAAACTAAATTCGCCAATATTTAATCAAGTTTTGCCAGCTTTGTTATAAAAGCGCTTTCTTATATTATATTATCCTTACAAAGCAAGATTATTCTTGCCATAGGAGGAATCATGAAAATTAAAACATTAGGAAAACTTGGTGTTTGGCGTTCAGTCGCTTCAGTTTCATCAATGATATTAATTTTATCTATTGGTGGAACTTTAGTAACTAATGAATGGTCTGGTTATATTAACAAAATGCTTAATATAAACAATACCAAAATTGTTACAGATGAAAATGCCAATGAAGATCCAATTCATTTTAAATCAAGTTTTACATCTTATAAAGATGTAATGAAAAATGCTAGAGAAAAAGCAAAACAAGTACAATTAGAAGGTACTGTATTAATGGAAAATAAAAATAATGCATTACCTTTAAATCAAGGCGCTAAAGTTACTTTCTTATCTTATTCATCAGCAGAAGTATTGTATGGTAGCTCTGGTTCGGGAGGAATTACTCCTGAAGGTGGTCGTTTACAAGATTTGATTACTGCATGTCAAAATGATAATAAATTAGACATGAATATGACTGCTTATAATTTTTATAAAGAAAAATATGATAATAAAGTAGGATTTACTGAATCTAAAGGTTGGGGTGGAACTACTATGAAATTTCGTAACCTTAAAAAGGCTACAGAAATTGCTGCTAGTGAATTCACTACTGAAATGACAAATAGTTTTTCTTCTTATAATGACGCTGCTATATTTATTCTTTCAAGAACTGGTGGTGAAGGAAGTGATTTATCAGCAGGAATAGATAAATATTTAGCTATTACTGATGAAGAAAAATCTGTTTTACAAGCAATGAAAGATGGACCATTCAAAAAGAGAATTGTCTTAGTAAATACTTTTAATGCTGTAGAATTGGGCTTTTTAGATGAATACAATATTGATGCTTGCTTATATATTGGTGGAACTGGTGAAGTTGGCTTAGATGCAGTTACTGATATTCTTGTTGGTAAAGCATGTCCAAGTGGTAAATTAGCAGATACTTATGCGTATGATTCATATTCATCACCAGCAATGCAAAACTTTGGTGACTATACTTTCTCAAATAAAGATGATATTTTAAATCCAGATTCAAGAAAGTATGTTATGTATAATGAGGGTATATATGTTGGCTATAGATATTATGAAACCCGTTATGAAGATTATGTTTTAAATAGAGGAAATGCTAATAGTAGTGCAGGAAGTTATGTTGATACAACATGGAATTATGCTAAAGAAGTACAATTCCCATTTGGATATGGCTTATCTTATGCTAATTTATCTCAAGAATTAATTTCTTCTAATGTTGATTGGAATACTAAAAAAGCTACTTTTACTGTTAAAGTAACTAATGAATCTTCATTTGATGCTAAAGATACAGTTGAAGTATATGCTCAAGCACCATATATAACAGGTGGATTAGAAAAATCAAGTGTTCAATTATGTGGCTTTACTAAAGTTGATGTAAAAGCAAATTCTTCTATTGATACTACTATTGAAGTAGAATTAAAAGATATTGCTACTTATGATGCAAAAACATATAAAACATATATCATGGATAAAGGTGATTATTATTTTGCTATTGGTAATGGGGCTCATGATGCTTTAAACAATATTTTAGAGAAAAAAGGCTTAACTAGTGAGCAAAAAGCATTAATGGTTGGTCAAGGAAATAGTAAAAATGCTGTTCTTTCTACAAAAACAACATTTAATCTAGAAGAATATATGGCTAGCCAAACTGCTACTAAAACAAAAATTACTAACCAATTTGATGAAGTGGATGTTAATAATTATTTATCTGAAAATCAAAAAATAACATATTTATCAAGAAGTGATTGGAATAAAACATGGCCTAAATCAATGACTAATTTTGTAGCAAGCCAAAAAATGATTAATGTAGCTAATTCATATTATTCATCAGATAATAAAGGAACTGGAACATTACCAAGCGCATATACTAAAGAAACTGATGGAAAAAAAGTAACTCTCGGAGCTGAAAAGAAATATACTTTAGCTATGATGATTGGTGCTTCTTATGATGATCCAAACTGGGATTTATTATTAGATCAATTAACAAAACAAGATTATTTAGATTCAACTTCTCAAGGTAGAAAACCTCTTGCAAGTGTTGGTTTACCTGCTACAACTGCTGTTGATGGACCAGCAGCATGGACTAAATCAAATTATATTGAAGATTATACAGTTCAATATGATGCTGAAAAAGTAAAGAAAACTACTGAATTAACTGTTCTTTATCCTACTGAAACTGTAATGGCTGGAACTTGGAATGTTCCATTAATTAATGAAATTGGTAAGAGTTTTGGTGAAGAAGGATTATGGGGAGGTGGAGTCGGCTGGTATGGCCCTGGTGCTAATACTCATAGAACTCCTTATGCTGGAAGAAACTTTGAATATTTCTCAGAAGATGGCTTTATTGCAGGTAAATTATGTGAAGCAGAAGTTCATGGCGCAATGGAAAAAGGCACAATTCCATATTTAAAACATTTCTTCTTAAATGATCAAGAAACAAATCGTATTGGTGTATGTACATTCTCAAACGAACAAGCAATTAGAGAAATTTATTTAAGAGCGTTCCAATATTCATTTGAAACAACTGGTGAAAATGATAAATCATGTTCAGGTGTTATGGGTGCATTTAATAGATTAGGCATGGTTTGGTCAGGACATTATTCTAATTTATGGAAAAATGTTATGGAAAAAGAATTTGGCTTCTTAGGAAATGTAACTACTGACTTTGGACAAAAACAAGGAAGTTTAATGGAACCTCAACTTGCTTATGAAGCAGGTACACATATGTTCTGTACTTCTGGTACTGGATTTGCTACTTATCTTGAAAATATTAACTTTACTGAAGATACTAAACTTATGAATAATATGAGAGAAGCTTTACATCGTCAATTATACAATTTTGCTAATAGTGCAGCGATGAATGGTATGACTTCTTCATCAAAAATTGTTGTAGTAAGAGTGTGGTATGAAAATGCTTTAACTGCTACTACTGTTGTTTCAAGCATTGTATTTGCTTTCTCTTTGGGACTTATGTTAATTGGTGCATTTACCCCTAATAAAAAGGAGGAAGAATAATATGAATAAATTTATGCAAACAAAAAAATCTGGTTGGTATGTAGAAGCATGTGCATTAATTCTTGCTATTATTACAACTATTTGTTATGTTGCTAGAAATGGTAATTATTTATCTCCAGTAAGTGGATTAGCTGTAGCAATGTTAGTAATTGGGATAGTTATTAATGCATTAGTTCTTTACAAAGATTTTAAAATTGGTGGATTATTACCTGTTATATTTTATTCAATATCACTTGCTGTTTTATTAAATACTGAAATGTTATATATTTCAAATGTATTCTTTGGTGTTGATGGTAATGTATTTGATGTAGCTTTCTTTATCTTTGTAATATGTGATATCTTAGCAGTAATTACTTCAATAGTAGGATTTTCAATCGGACTAAGTAAAGAAGATAAATAATATATATCTAAATTAATTAAGATGTGAGAGTAATTTCTTGCATCTTTTTTTTATTGAAAAAATATATAAAAATTGTATCTAGACAAAACAATATAAAAAATATTAATATATTTGTAGGTGAATAACAGTGATTAAAATTGGAATTGTAGAAGATAATGAATTAGATAGAGAAAGACTTATTAAATTAATAAATGAATATTTCCCTAAAAATAATATAGATTTTACAATAAAAACATTTACTTATGCAGATAGTTTTTTAAATGATAATGACGTGTATGATTTAGTATTTCTAGATATTTTTTTAGGTGGTAGTTTAACAGGAATGGATATTGCAAAAAAAACAAGAGAAAGATTAGGTAGCGATTTAATAATTGTTTTTGTTACTTCTAGTATGTCTTATGTTTTAGATGGGTATTCTGTTGATGCTTCTGCTTATATTATAAAACCTTTGACTAAAGAAGATTTTGAATTGAAAATGCCTAGAATTATTAATAAAATTAAAACTAAAACATTCAATGGATTAATACTTAATACTAGTGAAGAAACTATTTCAGTCAATATTAATGATATTTTATATATTGAAGTATATGGTCATTATTTGACATATTATGTTGGTGATAAAAAATATATAGTTAGACAAACTTTATCTTCTGCAGAAGAAAAATTAACTAATTACGGTTTTTTTAGAATTAACAAATATAATTTGGTAAATATCAAAGCAATTAATAAAATAATAGGTGATGATATTTATATTAAAGATACGATATTAAAAATATCACGTTCTAGAAAACAAGAATTTAAGAAAGTATTGGTAGAAAAATATGTTTAATATGTTTACTCCTTTAAATGTTTTTGAAGAATTAAGATTTATTATCGAATTAATTTTAGGAGAATTAATTTTAGTTTTCCCTTTTTGTCAAAAAAGAAATCATTTTGTAATTAAATTTTCTATTTCTACTATATTAATGATTATATTATCTCAAGGATATTTAATTTTAATTGGGATTTTAAATTCATTAAGTATTAATGGGATAGTCATACAAGCTTCTGTAGTAATTTGGTATTGTTTTTTAACAATTTTAACTTGTTTTTATTTAACATTTTGCTTTAAATTTTCTTTTGAACAAAGTTTATTATATACATCTGTTGGTTATGCTTTACAACATATAGAATATACGTTTATTAATGAATTGATCGCGTTAACTTTATTTCCGGATTTAAGAAATAAATTATGGTTATATTTTATAATATGTTTATTTTCTTATGCATTATTATTAATACCTATTTATTTTTTAGCAGCAAAAAAATTTAAAAATATTGGTAATGTTTACGCTCCAGAAAAAAGAAGTACTATTGTTATGTATACAATTATGTTAATTATTACTTTATTTTTAACTTTTTCTGGTCAAACAATTTATCGTTCTGGTGATGTTTTAAATCCTAATTATTTAGGATTGGCTATAGAATTTTTGACTTGTTTTTTAATTCTTTTTGCAGTGTATTTATTGCTTTATGAAAACAAAAGTCAAAATGAAAAAGAGGTTATAAATCATTTATTATATGAAAATAAAAAACAATATCAATTAAAAAAAGAATCAATTGATTTAATAAATCATAAATGTCATGATTTAAAACATCAGATTGAAGATTTAAAAAATATGAAAACAGAAGATCGTAATGAAACTTTAAATAAATTACAAAAAGAAATCATGATTTATGATATTAATATTCATACAAATAATGATGTTCTTGATATTATTTTAATGGAAAAACAATTACATTGTATAAATAAAAATATAAAATTATCTTATCTTGGTAATGCTGAACAATTGAAATTTATTGATTCAATAGATATATATACTCTATTTGGCAACGCTCTTGATAATGCTCTTGAAGCTGTAGAAAAACTAGATGACAATAATAAAATGATAAATATTAATGTGGATACATATTTAAACAATATAATGATTTCAATTGTTAATTTTTATGATGGTAAATTAAATATTGATAATGGACAAATCAATACTACTAAAGATAATGTAGGTTTTCATGGATATGGTATTTCATCTATTAAATCAATAGTAAAAAAATACCATGGAGTAACCAATATTTCATATTAAAATAATGTTTTTTCTTTAAAAATATTAATTCCATTTATATAATTTGCATTTTGGGACATAATTTCAACCACTCAAGCCAAAACCATGCAAGCGTTTTCATTTCTTTTTAAAATACTTTTAGAAAATTACTTTTTAAAGGAGGATTTTATGAAAAAGAAATTTTTATTATTAGCTGCTCTTGCATTCACATCAGTTGGTGCATTAACAAGCTGCTCAAATGAACCAAAAGTTGAATTAGATAACATCTATATTGCTAAATATGTTATTAAAGAAACAACAACTTATAAAGATGGTGAAGGTAAAGAAGTTACAGAAACAAAAGAAAGTAAATATTATGAACAATTACAATTATTTAGTAATGGTTCTTATGCTTTAACTCAGTTCATGGCTAATTAAAGGGAACAAAAAGAAAGGAAAAGCACAATCCAGACG
>CAJKZK010000067.1 GCA_905204225.1 uncultured Bacillota bacterium | reverse complement strand
ATATTTTACAATTTTAAATATAAAATAGTTCTAAATTCAAATCTAATATTACTTTGTTTATATAATTTAATTTCAATAAATCGTTTATTGACAATAATTGTCATTATAATAATAAATTAGAGACTATTAATAATGTTTTAATAAAAATATATGTTCTATTTTTAGTGCATATCTTTTGTTATTGTTTATATGCTAAATGGGAGTTAAATAAATGACAAAGGATTTTTTAAAGAATATTTATGGTTATTCACAAATTAAAGAAGAATTATTTTTAATTCAAAATTGGTATTTTAATTCAAATAATCTTGGTGATAAGAAAATACTTCTTCCTAAAGGTCTTCTTTTTTTTGGAGAACCTGGAGAAGGAAAAACATTAATTGTTAGAGAATATTCTAAATCATTTAATTATCCAATTTTTATTATTGAAGGTAATAATGATAATGTTGAAAATGAAGTTATTTCTAAATATGAATTAGCTAGAAAAGAAAATAATGCAATTATAATTATTGATGAATTAGATCGATTAATTGATAAAGATAATAAATTAATAAGAGTTTTACAATCACAACTTGATGGTTTTAAATCAAATGAGAATGTTTTAACATTAGCTACTGCTAATGATTATTGTAATCTTCCAAATGCTCTTCTTAGAGAAGGTAGATTTGATAGAAAATTTAGAGTAAGTCCAAATGATAAAAATGATTTTAAAGAAATTATAAAAAGCTTTTCATGTAATGTTGGTCTTAATTTTAATGATGATGAAATATTAGAATTAAGTAATGATTTATGTGGTTATTCTATTAGCACTATTAGAGCAACATTTAATAATGCTTTTTTAAGATATGGAAATAAATGTACGATTAATAATATATTAAATACAATTGATTTTATTAATACTGGTTATATTAATAAAGTAAATAATTATAAAATAGATTCACAAATAACAATACATGAAGCAGGACATGCTATTTATTTATATTATTATTGTAAAACTAAAAAATTTCAAAGAATTTATTTTGATGAAGATGGTGGAAAAACTATATTTAGAAACTTAGATGAAATAGAAACAGATGATAATATAATTGAATCAATAAGATGTTCTTTAGCAGGACTTGTTGCTGAAGAATTAATATTAAAAAAACATGGAATAGGATGCTCTAATGATTTAAAAAAAGCTAATGAAAAAATATTCTTTTTATTAAATCAAAACTGTTATAAAAAAATAGATTATTATTGTTCTGAAATTACTCAATATAATAGACAAGAAATATCTGAATATGCAAGTAAAATATTTGATAAAAGAGTAGCAAAATTTATTAATAAAAATTATAAAATTGTAAAAAAACAACTTAAAAAATATATAAAAGAGATTATAAAAACATCTAATTATTTAATAGAAAATCATTGTATACGAAATAATGAATTAGTTAAGTTAATTGAGGGTGATTCATGCTAATGAAAAATCTTCTTATTGACTTTGATTTTAAAAGCGTTATATTTATATCATAAACAATAAAAATATATTAATTATTGAAGGGGTAAAATTTAATGAATAATACTAAAACAATAAAAATTATACTAAATATAATAATTTATAAATTTTAAATAAATCTTTATGAATAAATAAATTAATAAAGAAAAGTTATATGAAAAACAGGAGGTAAATAATAAATGGATAATATTGAAGTATATGGATTACATGTGATAAATCGAAATACATGTTTAAATGAAAATAATCCTCATATTTGTATTGGCTGGTCAAAAATGGGTGATTTATCAAACGTAAAAACAATTGAAGAAATAGAGGATTTATATGATGTTACATGGCCTGAAGCAAAAAAGAAAAATAAGGCTATTAATGTTGGCCAAATAAATCGATTTGTAAATGAAACTAAAATAGGCGATTTAATTGTTTTTAGAAAAGATAATGGAATTCATATTGGTAAAGTTATTTCAGATTATTTTTGGAATAAAGAAGATTTAGGAGATAACCAAGATTATAAACATTCTAGAAAAGTAAAATGGTTAAAACATGTTTCTATAGATATTTTTCCACAAGAATTTCTTAATTCTTTAGGCTCAGCAATGTCTTATTTTTCATTAACAAAACATTATAATGTTGTACAAAATGTATTAGATGATTCATATTTAGAAGAATTAAGTTTTTATGAAAATTTAAAATCTACAAGTGATATTAATCCATTGGAATATGATGGCTCATATTCTTTAGTACGCAAAATAATTGAATCATATAAGAATGTTGACGAGAAATTATTAGATGTGAAAGATTTAGATTTAATTTATTTTGCTACTATTGGTACTTGGAAATCATCATTTGCAAATAAAAAAGAAAGAATTAATAATTCTCATTTACCAAATGATAAAAAGGAAGAATTAATTACTTTAATTGATTATTTAGAAAAAAAGACAAATTCTGGTTTTTATAAACATAAAGAAAATGATAAAAATGTAATGGGCATGTTTGGCACTGGAATGGGAAGCTTAAATGTAAACATAGATAATGTAAAGATTTTAATTAAATTATTTATTGAAATTTATAATATGAATGATGCTCAACAATGTATTAATTTATTAAGACAATCAATTAAGGGTGAAATAAAAGGGGCAAAAACAGGAGTTATATCTACAATATTACATTGCCTTCAACCAAAAATATTTCCAATTTTTAATAACGCTACATTTAAATCAAGATTATTTGAAAAATTAGGCATCTTAATTGAAAATCCTAATGAAATAACATCTTATGCAGATAATATAATTCGTATTCAAGAATTTAGAGATAAACATTTTGCATTTAAAAATTATCGTGTTTTTGATTTGGAATCTTATTCTATGATTGAGGTAAAAAGACTTGAATCATTTAAAGATGATGCAGGAATTTATACTTGCAATACTAATTTATCATCTCAAGAATGGGAAAAGATTTTAAATAATGAATCATTAACATCTGATGAAATTAAAAAATTATTAATTACATGGTATATTTCAAAAAATCATGAATCAAGTTGTAAAGAAATAGCGGATTCGAATGGTGGTAAATTTTCTAAATATAATGCTCTTATTATGAATTATTGTAAATCTATATGTAATTATTATAATTTTGTGGTTGATGATGATGGAGAAAATAGATATTTTCCAATTTTAATGAATGGACATATGAGTATTTATAATGGTTCTAAAGTATATAATTGGATTTTAAAAGATGAAGTATGTAAAGCTTTGGAATCATTAGGTCTTGTCAATAATCAAAAGATAGAAGAAGCAAAATATAAACCATATTCAGTTGATGATTTTTTAAAAGAAGTATTTATTTCTAAAGAAAAATATGAAGAAATTCATGAATTACTTTTAAGAAAGAAAAATATTATTTTACAAGGTTCACCTGGTGTTGGAAAATCATTTATGGCAAAGAAGATTGCTTACGCTTTTATGGGTGAAGAAAATAAAAATAATATAGAAATGATTCAATTTCATCAAAGCTATTCATATGAAGATTTTATTTTTGGATATCAACCTGAAGGCAATGAATTTAAACTTGTTCCTGGTATTTTTTATTCTTTTTGTGAAAAAGCAAAACAAAATTTAGATAAACCTTATTTTTTTATCATTGATGAAATCAATAGAGGTAATTTGAGTAAGATATTTGGTGAATTACTCATGTTAATTGAAAATAATAAACGTGGTGATACTTATTTGACTTTATCTCATACAAAAGAACCTTTCTCAGTACCGAAAAATTTATATATTATTGGTATGATGAATACTGCAGATAGGAGTTTAGCTATTGTTGATTATGCTTTAAGACGTAGATTTAGTTTTGTAAAAGTTGAACCAGCATTTGCAACTCAGCAATTTAAAAATCATTTAAAAGAAAATGGAACTTCTGATGAGATGATTAATAAGATTGTAGATAGATTTACAAAATTAAATGAAACAATAATAAAATCTTCATTAGGAGAAGATTTTGCAATTGGACATAGTTATTTTTGTGATACTGATCAACCAATAACAGAAGATATTTATAAATCAATTATTAATTATGATATCAAACCAATTTTATATGAATATTGGTTTGATAATAAAAATGAAGCCCAACAAAAAGTTGATGATCTTTTAAAGTAGGTTAGTTTTATGGCTATAGAATTTAAAGTGCCAATTAAAAATATTTATTATATGCTTTGCTATGCATGGAATATAGTAGATTATGCTGATGAAACTGTATGTGGTATTGAAGAATTTGATAACATCTATAACTTATTAGCGACTATTTTAGTTAAAGAAGTTGGATTATTACTTAAAAGAGGATTCTATAAAGAATATATTCAAAAAACAGAAATAACATCTCATTTAAAAGGTCAAATTAATATTAATGATTCTATTCAACAAAGAACAATTAAATCCATGAAAATGGTTTGTACTTACGATGAATATTCAGATAATGTTTTGTTTAATCAAATTATAAAAGCTACTCTTATTGATTTCTTAAAATATCCATATTTAGATAAAGACTTACAGAAGAAAATTAGAAATATATTATTAAGTTTTAATAATATTGATTTAATTGATGCTCAAAAGAAACATTTTGATATGCTAACATTTCATAGAAATAATCTTAATTATTTAATTATTATTAATGTTTGTAAACTTTTTAAATATGGTTTAATTGCTGATATGAATAATGGAGAAAAACATTTTGCTAATTTCATAAAAGAAGAACAAATGCAAAGAATATATGAAAGATTTTTGTTAAATTTTTATAAAACACATTTAGACAAATCAATATATAAAATACATACTCCAAATATTCAATGGAAACTTGATAAAGATGATAATAAATGGGATGGATTATTTGATGAAGAATATGATCCTGGAAACAGAAGAACTGATATTGCTGTGGAAAATAAGCAAAAAAACATTCAATTTATTATAGACGCTAAATATTATAAAGAAACTTTAGTAAATAAATATTATTCTGAAGATGAATTAACATATAGAACAGCTCATTTAAATCAAATAAGAGGATATTTACTTGATAGTGATTATTCAGGAGAAAAAATAGGAGCGTTATTATATCCAACATTAAATACAGATTTAAATAAAGGAAAAATTATTAGAATTATAAACTCGCCTATTATTATTAAAACAATTAATTTAAATAATAATTGGCAAGATTTAAAGAATGATCTTTTAGTATTTATTCATAAGGTTGTTTAAATAATATTACTAACTAATAAAATTTTAGAGTTTTAAATAAATCTTAATTTTAATCATTATATATAAATGTAGTTATTATTTTATTATTATTTGATTTATTTTATCTTTAGATAATTATACTTTAATGAAATATGTTAGTGTATCATTTTTTTATAGCAATCAATAAGCTTTTTATTATTTGTATTATAAATTATTCGTCTATTAAAATCGGTATTTTTTAGTTTTAAAAGTATTTTTTTAATGATATTCCAATTATTAATTTCTAGTGCAGTTAATAGGTTTCCTACTTTCATTTCATATAGATCAATTGCATATAGAATTATTTCCTCATTTTTAGTTTTTATTAATTTATCTATTTCAATAGAAGACAGAATAATGTTATCCATACATTTTTTTGCAATGTTAATGTCTTTAATTTTTAATGCATAATTAAAAACATCACGATTAGGCTTTAATCTAACTAAAATTTCATGTTGAATTTCTTTGTCTCCAATAATTGAAATACTTTTAAAAATGGTTTTTATGTCTTTTTTGTTTAATTTGCTAAAGTCGATTTGTTGCTTTTGAATATTTGTAAGGAGAGAACCTTTACCATATTTTTTGTAAAAAGCGACTATATTGTTAATTTGTAAATTAATTGCTTTAGGAACTAAAAAAGAAAAAGAGCCTTCGTTTTTAGGAGTAATATATTTAATATGTGTGAGATTTGTATTTTTTATATCAATTTTTATGATAGTAGATAATGAAAAAGAATAAATAAAAATGTTAGAAATATTCAAATCATTTCTTTTAGTACTTAAATAGTGAAGGGCTAGACTTTTATAAAAAGAATCTTGAATATTTTGCTTTGAATTGCAAAAAAGAAAAATAAAATTTTCTGTCACCAAATCTGCCATACCATTTAAAATTAGGTTACTACCAAAATGTGGACATCTAAAACTTGAATTGGAACTATTTAATATAGGTGTTAATTTTTTGTATGCTATATTTGCTTGTGAAATAATCATTAAGATGTCATTTTCATCTAATGAATTAATTTCATTTAATGTTAATTTTGGTGTGAAAAAATTTGCAAAAGCACCGTAAAAATACATGTATTCAGCAAAGTAAAAATCAGTAATTGCAGCAAAAAGAATTTTTTCTTTTGTAAATACAAAACCTGAATCATGACAATTTTTTTTTGAATTTTCTAAAAAGTCTCGAAAGTTTAAAGGTAAAAATTTTATTTTAACTAAATATTTTCTTATTATTGACAAACAATTTTTTTGTCTCCCTGTATAGTTTCCATTATATTCAAAATTGTTATTTAAAAATAATTGATTTTCGATTGTTTCTTTTTGAAATTTAATAATTTCTTCTGAATATTTTTGATTTATAAAAGTGAACAGCTTACCAAATTTAACATTAGAAGAAATAGACGTATCAATTTTCCAGTCGAAATGATTATTTATACGGAAATATTTAAATTTATCTAAACCAATTTCTACAAGTTCTCTGTCTTTAATGATTTCTGAATAACAAAAACCAAATGAATGAATAGTTTTGGTTATTTTTTTATAGATTTCAGGAAGATTCTCTATAACATTAAATAGACCTTGTTGAGTAATATTTATTTCACCGGTATAAGGAGATGAAAGCAAAGATAATTCGGAAATTTTATAACCATTTTCTAAAGTATTATTAGAAACTATTATCTTTTTTATTAAAAGTTGTTGAATTGAAATATAATTGGATAATTCCATTATTAATTCATTGTTCTGTGTTTCAATTGAATAATTTTTTTCATTATAATACACGTATGTTTTTGTTGTTTCAGTCAGTAGTGAATTATTTTTTGGTAAAAAAATATCGATATTTTGATTCCACAACAAAGCATTGCGTCGGACTCTTCCAATTAGCTGGATTGTTGTTGCATCATTTGATGGTTGATTACCAATGAATATTACGCTTGCTCTGGGTATGTCTATACCTTCGGTAATTTTTAACTTATTTATAATAACGTCAAATTTATTATCATTTTTACAGAGCTCTTGAATATCTACATTTTTATTAGTTATGTTTATGCATTCAAGATTATTTATTTTAGCAAGCTTTTCAAATTCATTACAAAGTGTTCCATTTACATCTCTAACAAGCAAGCAAGGGTTGTAGTTTGGTACAATGGAGTGTATTTTTTTTATTTGAATTAATTTATTTATTGCATCCTCTGGAGAACCATACATTTGATAAGGCGTTCTTAACAATGGAGTGTCTGTAAAATTACATTGAATATCGACTTGCTTGTTTGTTGCAGAAATATTGACTATTTTGTAAGCTTTTTCTTCTAAAATACATGACCATCTATTTGTTTTGATGTGAGCTTCATCTCGAATCCAAATTAGTTTTTTATTGTCAGGAATTTTTTTTAGAATTTCTTGTGATTGAAGTTTAGTTACTTTAGTAAATTCATTAGCCCCATATACAATAAAATTAGTTCTATTGTACAAAGAATTTAAAACATGATTAACTTGCTTATTCAAGCCACCTTTTGATAAAGTTGTAATCAAGAAAAAATATTCATTTTCATTAAATTTATTCATTAGTTTAGCAACCATTATTGTTTTTCCTGTGCCTGTTGGTGAATTGAAACCTATGTCTTTTTTTAATGAATTACATAAAATGAATGTAGAAAGCTGCTCTACATAATGATCTTGTCTTTTATTAATAATATTAATCCATTCTTGCTTTGTCATTTTCGTATTCTTCAATTTTATTATGCTTCAATTTAGCATATTGGCAAAAAAAAGGTTGAATTTCAAACATGTTTCCATTTTGGCTTTCGTTTGCGTTTCTTAATAAACAGGGAGAACAGTATTTTTTATCTGGGCATTTTAAGCATTTAGTTAAATTATTTCTTTTTACATTACGTAATTCGTTTATTTTTGGCAAATCATACCAAATTTCTTCAAGAGTATTTGTTTGAATATTTCCTAATATATAATTTTCCCATCCTGGGCAAGGGAATGCATTGCCATTTGGCAAAAAGCCAATACTATCATAGCAAACCGAACAAACAGAGTCAGTGCAATGATATTTTTTCTTTTTATTTGCTTCTTGTCTTAAAATATCATAGAAATTAGAGTTATACAAATTTTCAATGTCAAAGACTTGTGAAATTTCTTCTATGGATAATCTGTTTTGAATATTTTCGACATTATGATTATATTCTGCGATAATAGCGTATTCTTTTAAAACAGAAATATTTCTTTTATTTGCCCATGCTACAACATCTATAAAGCAATTTTTATTTTGCTTTATTATTGGACAACTAATTTGAACAGGAATATTTGCATTTAACAGTTTTTCAATTGATTTCATGGTTTTGTTACAACTACCAGGTAGTCTAGTAATTGCATCATGAATTTTTGAATCAATAGAATATAGTGATGTTTGGACTCCTAAAAGTGGATTTTTCTTCATTTCATCTATCATTTCGTCTGATAATAGGTTTAAATTTGATAATACACTGACAGAAAAATCCATTTCTCTACACATTTTTAAATATTGAATGAAATTAATATTTGTCATCGGCTCACCTCCACTGATTGTTATATGAAGAACATTTAATTTTTTTGCTTGCAAAAGAATTTTATTGAAAATTTCTAAATTCATTATAGATGTTTTAAATTCTTCTGGTATAAAACAATGGATACATTTTTCATTGCATTTACTTGAAATTTCAATATGAATACTATTTAGTTTGTTTCTTCCATTAAGATATGTTTTAAAAAAATCAATCACAGATTTATTATTTGCTTCTTGATTACTATTTTGATTTTTTATATTTTCTAATTTTTGATTGCTATCATTACATTCTGATTTACTTTCTCCAATGCTAAGAAAACCTTTTAAGGCTAAATCTTGGTAAAATTCTATTGCGATTTTTTTAAGCTCATTAAATGAGCAACCATCGTATATTTTCATTAAATCATCAACAATTGCTTCAATTGGTTTTGGAGAGCGTGAAAGTACAGAGATTAAATCTGATCCAGATTCAGATACTATAATATCGCCAATATCTTCGTTATGATTGTTTAGTGACTTATATTCGTAAAAACGATTATCTGTAAGGTATCCAAAATTTGGATATTTTCTATATAAAATATTTGATTTTAATTTAACGTACATATTTTTTTATGATGAAAAGCGACCATCATAATCGTGGTCGCTATTTTGCTTTTAACCAGCAACTTTCTTACATGGTCTTCCACAAGGAGTACCACGGCATTTTGCCATATCAAGCTTTCCATTAGCTAAAATACTTGGCTTAATAATTTTTTTCTTCATCAATTTTCCCCTTTCAAAAATAATTATATACGTTGATAAAAAATAAATCAACGATACTAGTTTATATGTGGGATGCTTTGTTAATTAATAATCAATTTTTTGCTATATTTTAAATAATAAATTTTATTAAATTAATTAATGTTCATGT
>CAJKZK010000066.1 GCA_905204225.1 uncultured Bacillota bacterium | reverse complement strand
TCAAAAAAATAATTTAATATCATACCTAAGCTCTAATCAAAATGAAAATTTAGATTTAATTTTAGAAAATAAAAAAATAAAATCTAACAAAAAAATCATTAATAATTTATCACAAGGTCAACAACAATTACTTGCATTAAATTATTCTTTAAAAGAAGGTAAGAAGATATATTTATTAGATGAAATAACTGCTTGTTTAGATAAAAATAATGTAAATATTGTTATTGAAAAGATAAAGAAACTTTCTAAAAATGCTTTAATAATTATTGTTAGTCACTTAGGCGAATTAAAAGAAATTGCTAATTTTATTTATCATTTAAATAAAGGAAATATAAGTGTAGAAAAAAGTGAAGATGTTAATAATGAAAAAATAGATGTTGAAATTAAAAATAAAAGTAAATTAAATATTTTGTTGTTATTTAACTCGTTTAAAAATTCTTTGCTAGTACATTTGTTTACTACTTTTATTTCAATTATATTTTGTGGATTGATTATTTTAGGTGGATTTATTTTACTTGAAGAACCTAAAAATTTTATAAATGATAGTTTTTCAAATTTAAATTATTTAACTTTAAAATATAATAATTTTGAAAATAATGAATTAATTGAAAAAAAATATCCTAATGACATTTATAAATATGTAGGTGGAAGAATTGTAAATGAAGATGGAAAATATATAGAATTTATAGATGGTATATATTCGGCTGATTATGGATTTCATAGATCAGAAAGTGACCAACTAATTATATTTGATTATGATATTAATGAAAGTAATGTTGTATATTTAAATCCTAATTGTGCAAATGAAATTTTAAGTGCAACAAAAGATAAATTTAATTCTATTGATGAATTAAGAGTTAATGTTCGATATAATGGCAAAGTTTATATATTACCATTAAAAATAAATGATAATTATCAAGAGAATTTTATGTATTTTAATCCTAATTTGCTATCTAATTATATTAGTAAAGTTGATATTTGTTATGATTTTGATAAAAATGGATTTTGGAATACTACGTCTCAAAAAGGGTATTCTTATAAAAAAATACATTATGTTAATAAAAATTATGCTGAATTTCGTTTTAATATTAAAATAGAAGAAGAATTAGAAGACGATACTATTTATTTGTTTGATAATAAAATATCTGATAAGTTTTTTGTTGAAAAAGCTGAATTTGAAGATGCTCCAGCTTCAAAAAATGAAGATTATTATCCAAATTTAAAAGATGTTTTTCCTAATGGGCTTAGTATGGATAGATTATATGATATAGATGTTGATTTTTTTAGTGAATGGCTTTATGTTGTATTATCAGATAATACTTTACAAAAAATTTTTGATAACTGCCCTAAATATAGTTTGTTGTTAAATTTAAAAAATAGAGAAGAAAAATTTGATTTTTTAAGTAGAAATAATATTTCTATTTCTTATGAACCTAATGCTGAAAGTAAAGATTTGGTAAATTATATAAAAGATATATATAATGGAAAATTAAATTTTAATAAAATTATTTATTATAAAACAGATTTAATGTCTGCTTTTTGGGTAAGAATACTTTTTATTACAAGTATAGTTTGTCAAATAGTTATAGAATTATTTTATACATTTTTTATAATATACACTAATAAAAAGAATAATATTATTTTAAAGAAAATGGGATTAAATGAATTTAAAATAGATTTTATTAATTTTTTTCCTTCAATAATTCGTTTTATTTTAGTTATTCCTTTAGGGTATATATTTGCTTTAATAGCTTCAGTTGATCCAGTTAGTCAATTTGGTTATTTACCTATTATTAATTTAAAAACATTTTTATTAATAGCAAGCTTATGTATATTAAGTTTATTTTTATCATGTTTATTTTATAAAAGGGTTGAAAGAAAATGAGAACATATATTTTAAAAACATTTAAATATTTATTTAAACAAAATATTTTTACATCATTAATTAATGTCTTTTTATTAAGTGTAATTTTAATTATGTTTTCATTTTGTAATTTTAATTTGGATCAATATTTAAATAATTACCAAGATGCAACATATCAGCAATATAAAATAATATCAACTATCGGACAAGGTGGTATAGGTGGAAGTGGATTTGTTTTAGGTTTAGGTATTTTATTTATTGTGCTTTTTATATTTTATTTTTTAAATAATTTTATTAATTATAAATATAATAATGAAATAATTTGTTTAATGAAAATAAAAGGTTTTAATGTAATGAAATCTAATGGTTTATTTTATTTAATAAACTTAGCAATATTTTTTATAAATATTATTTTTTCAATTATTGGATTTTATTTAATAAGTTTAGTTATAACTATGGTTTTTAATTTAAGATTGTTAATTGTCAATTTGTCTATAAATAATTTTGTCTTGTTATTAATATTATTTTTAATATATATGATTATTAGTTTACCATTTTATTTTATTCCATATAACAATGAAAAAATAATAAAGACAATTAGGAATTTTTATTGAGGTGATTTATGATTGAATTAAAAAATATAACAAAGAGATTTAATAATAATATTGTATTAGATAATTTAAATTATAAATTTTCAGAAACAGGATTATATGTAATTAATGGAGATAATGGAAGTGGTAAAACTACTTTAAGCTATATTATAGGATTATTAGATAATAAATATGAAGGTAAATTTTATTTTAATAATGTTGATGTTTCTAAATTATCTAAAAAAGAATATAATCAAGCTCGAGAAAAATTTATTAGTTATATATTTTCTAAAAATAATTTAATTCCTTATTTAAATGTAAAAGAGAATTTAGATTTAAGTAATAGTGAAAATAATTTTATAGATTTAGAGATGAAACAAGATGTAAATACTTTATCTGGTGGAGAAGAAATTTTATTAGCGTTAAATATTGAAATAAATAAAAAGAAAAAGATTTATATTCTTGATGAAGTAACAGCTATGCTTGATAATGATCATTTTAATAAATTAATGGAAATTATTAATAATTTATCTAAAGAAGTATTAATAATTATGATTTCTCATGATAAAAGAACTAATAAATATGGTAAACAATTAAAACTTAATAAAGGAAAGTTAAATTTAATTTAATAAAATTAAAAAGTGTTTGAAATAAAGTTAAACATATTGTATAATTGTTTTATCAAAAGTTGAGAAATTAAAAATTTTAACAAATTTTGAAAAGGGAATTAGCATAAAGGAATGATAATATTATTTATTATCAATGATTAATGAGATTTAATTATGAAATAATTAATTGGTCTCATTTTTTAGTTTTTTAATAAATTTGTAAAAAAATTAGCACTAAAGTGTTGACAGTGCTAAATTATTGCGTATAATATAATTAGCACTTGAGAAATAATAGTGCTAAGGAGGTGCAATAAAATGCTTTCAAGAACTGATTTAGTATTAAAGTATATAGTTGAATACTTTGTAAAGACTGCTACACCAGTTGGAAGTAACACCTTACTTGAAAATTTTGACTTACCTTATTCTTCTGCAACAATTAGAGCAGAAATGGCAAAACTTGAAAGTTTAGGTTATCTTGAAAAAACTCATACTTCTTCAGGAAGAGTTCCATCAAGTGAAGGGTATCGTTATTATGTTAAATATTTACGTGATAATAATTTCCAAAATGTTGATGAACAATTAAAGAATCAAATAGCATTGGTTCTTGATCAAAGAAGTAAATCTATTGAAGATGTGTTAAAAGAATCATGTGAAATTTTATCTCATATGACAAACTTAGCATCAGTTGTTCTTGGACCTAGTGCAAATGAAGAACATTTAGCGTCAATTCAAGTTGTTCCATTATCTTCTAATAGCGCTACTTGCTTATTTGTTACAGATAAAGGTTATGTTGAAAACAAAACATTTATCTTTGATGAATCTGTTTCATTAAATGATATTAAAAAATGTGTTGATTTAATTAATGAAAGAGTTAAAGGCACTGCAATATCTAATCTTATTGAAAAGATGGAAGCAATTAAACCATTAATTCAATCAGTAGTTCACGCTAATGATAAATTATATAGAGCTTTAGCAGAAGCTTTTATGAAATTTACTAGCGAAAGAATTGCTTTGTATGGTAAAGAGAATTTGTTAGATCAACCTGAATTTAATACTGATGTACAGAAACTTAAAGAGATGTTAAAGTTTATTGATTCACCAGAAAAAATTAAGGAAGTAATAGATGGAAATGAATCTTTAGATTGCCATATTGGTAAAGATGAAAATGGTAATGGTTTAGATGATGTTTCATTTGTTACTAAAAAAATTAATGTAGGTCATGGCCATGAAGGCACGATTACTTTAGTTGGACCAAAGAGAATGGATTATGATAAAATAGTTAATTCTCTTGAATATCTAGCTGAACAAATTATGAATGCTTATGGTGATGACGATGGTAGAAAGGAACCAAGTTAATGAAAGAGAAGAAAGAAGAAAAAAAAGTGGAACAAGAGAAAAAAGAAGAAAAAAAAGAAGTTAATCCTTTACAAGCTAAAGTCGATGAACTTACAAAAGAAGTCGCTACTTGGAAAGATAAAGCATATAGAACAGTAGCTGATTGCGATAATTTAAGAAAATCTTATGAAAAAGATCATCAACTGATGGTTAAATACCGTGGTCAACCATTTGTAGAAAAATTGCTTCCAACTTTGGATTCGTTCTATTTAGTTCTCAAAGTTACACCTGAAGATCCAACATTAAAAAATTACTTAATTGGATTTGAAATGATATATAAGTCAATGGTTGATGCATTAACTAGTGAAGGAGTAAAACAAGTTCTTCCTAAAAAAGGTGAAAAGTTTGATCCAACATTTATGCAAGCAATCGAAGTTGTAGAGGGTGAAAAAGATGATCTAGTAATGGATTTATCAAAACCTGGATACATGCTTAGAGATAGATTGGTTCGACCAGCAATGGTAGTTGTCTCAAAAGTAAAAAAAGAAGAACCAAAAAAAACTGATGAAAAATCAGAAGATAAAGGAGAATAAATATTATGGCAAAAGAAATTATTTTAGGTATCGATTTAGGTACCACAAACTCAGTTGCTTCTTATATGCAACCTGATGGAAAGGTTAAAGTTATTCCAAATCCAGAAGGACCTAATACTACACCTTCAGTTGTAGCATTTAAACCTGATGGAGAAGAAATTGTTGGTTTTGCTGCAAAAAGAATGCTTTTAACTAATCCTGATACTATTGCTTCTATTAAAAGAAAAATGGGTACTGGAGAAAAAGTACATATTAGTTGCTTAAATAAAGATTTTACACCTCAAGAAATTTCAGCAAAAATTCTTGCTTATATGAAAAAATATTCTGAAGATAATTTAGGTCAACCTATTACTAAAGCAGTTATTACTGTTCCTGCATACTTCAATGATGCTCAAAGACAAGCAACTAAAGATGCTGGTAAAATTGCTGGATTAGATGTATTAAGAATTATTTCTGAACCTACTGCTGCTGCATTGGCTTATGGTGAAGATAATAATGGTAAATCTCAAAAGATTCTTGTTTATGATTTAGGTGGTGGTACATTCGATGTATCTATCCTTGATATTGGCGATGGCACATTTGAAGTTATTTCTACTTCTGGTGATTCTCACCTTGGTGGTGATGACTGGGATAATGCTTTAGGTAAATATATCTTAGGAGAAATTAAAGCTCAATATGGTCTTGATTTAACTAATGATAAAATGGCTATGCAAAGAATTAAAGAAGAAGCTGAAAAAGCTAAAATTTCTTTATCAAGCCAATTACAAGTTACAATTTCACTTCCTTTCTTAGCTATGACTAATAATGGACCTGTTAACTTTGAAACAACATTAACAAGAGCTAAATTCCAAGATTTAACTAAAGATTTGTTAAGAAGAACAGAAGACCCTGTTAGAAAAGCTTTAGCAGATGCTAAATTAAATGCTTCTCAACTTGATGAAGTTTTATTAATTGGTGGTTCAACACGTATGCCTGCTGTTGTTGAGTTAGTTAAACAATTAACTGGTAAACAACCTAATATGTCAATTAACCCTGATGAAGCTGTTTCTGTTGGTGCAGCAATTCAAGGTGGCGTATTAAGTGGTGATAAGAAAGATATCTTACTTCTTGATGTTACACCTTTAACATTAGGTATTGAAACTATGGGTGGAGTTATGACACCTTTAATTGAAAGAAATACTACAATTCCTACAACAAAATCTAATGTCTTCTCAACTGCTGAAGATAATCAACCTGCTGTTGATATTATGGTTTACCAAGGTGAAAGACCAATGGCAAGAGATAATAAATTATTAGGAACATTTAAACTTGATGGCATTCGTCCAGCAAGAAGAGGTCAACCTCGTATTGAAGTTACATTTAATATTGATGCAAATGGTATTGTTAATGTAAAAGCAAAAGATCTTGATACTCAAAAAGAACAACAAATTACAATTTCTGGATCAAATGGTCTTTCTAAAGAAGAAATTGATCGTATGGTTAAAGAAGCAGAAGCTAATAAAGAAGCTGATGATAAGAGAAAAGAAGAAGTTGAAGTTAAAAACAAAGCTGAATCTTTAATTTCTCAAATCGATGAATCATTAGCTAATGAAGGTGCTAAAATGAGTGAAGATCAAAAGAAACAAACTCAACAAATTCGTGATGAACTCAAAACAGCATTAGATAATAATGATATTGAAACATTAAAGAATAAAATGTCTCAATTAGAACAAGCTGCTGCAATGGCTCAACAATATCAACAATCACAACAAGAAGCAAATCCACAACCTCAACAAGATAACGGATCTTCTTCAAAAGATGATAATGTAGTTGATGCTGATTACACAGAAAAGAAATAAAAAGATTAAAAAAAATTATGGAGGCCAATAATTGACCTCCATTTATCGAGAAAGGAGCAATCTTTATGGCAGAAAAAAGAGATCCATACGAAGTGTTAGGCGTTAGTAAATCTGCAAGTGCAGATGAAATCAAATCTGCTTATAGAAAACTCGCTAGAAAATATCATCCTGATTTAAATAAAGAACCTGGTGCTGAAGAAAAATTTAAAGAAGTTCAAGAAGCTTATGATATTCTTTCTGATGCTGATAAAAAAGCTAAATATGATCAATTTGGATATGCAGCTTTTGATCCACAAGCTGGTTTTGGAGGCGGTGGAGCAAACTTTGGTGATTTCGGTGATATTGATTTAGGAGACATTTTTGGTTCATTTTTTGGAGGCGGTGGAGCTAGAAGAAGTCGTCAGCAAAATGGGCCAATCAGAGGCGATGATACTCTTAAAAGAGTTAAAATATCATTTATGGATTCTATAAATGGTCGTACAATTGATTTAGATATTAACCTTGATGAAAATTGCCCAAATTGTAATGGTACTGGTGCAGAATCTCCATCTGATATAATTTCATGTCCAGATTGTAATGGCTCAGGTACTATTAGATCTGTTCAACAAACTATTTTTGGCCAAATGCAATCTCAAAGAGCTTGTCCACGTTGTAATGGTACAGGTAAAATTGTTAGAAAATCTTGCCATGTATGTGGTGGTAAAGGATATACTTCATCAAGAAAAACTATTGAAGTTAAAATTCCTGCGGGTATTTCAAATGGTCAACAAATTTGTGTCCGTGGAAAAGGTGAACGTGGTTTAAATGGTGGACCAAATGGTGATTTATATCTTGAAATAATAGTTGAAGATAGTAAATTATTTACCCGTGAAGGAAATAATATTCATGTAACAAAAGATATATCATATCTTGAAGCAATTTTAGGTGCAACTATTGATGTTGAAACTGTATATGGCACTGTAACTGTTGATGTTCCAAGTGGTACTCAACCAGGTACAATTTTAAAGCTTCGTGGGAAAGGTGTTAAAGATTTACGTTCTTCTCAAGCAGGAGATGAATTTATTCATTTAAATGTAAAACTTCCTACATCAATTAACAAAGAAGAAAGAGAATGTTTAGAAAAATTAGCTCAATTAAACGATGTTAAAGTTGCTAAAAAAGGAAAAGAAACTATTTTTGATAGAATCAAAAAAGGCATGAAATAATTTATTTGATTGATTAAATTAATAAAAGCGAATTATTTATTCTTCGCTTTTATTTTTTTTTATTTGTTTTTATTTATTATAATGTATAAAATAAATATGAATAGGAGGAACAAATGATGGAAGAATTCGTAGAAGAAATCTTAAAGATTTTAAAATCAAACAAATCAAATAAACAAAAAAAAGAAGAATTACAAAATTATCATGAAAATGATATTGCGGAAGTTATTCCTCATTTGTCTGATGAAGAAAAAACAGAATTATTTAAAATACTAGATGAAGATGATTTATCTGAAGTTATTTCGTATGCTGATGATGTTGACGATATTATTGAAGGATTAGATGATGAATTTGTAGCTGATATTCTAGAAGAAATGGACTCAGATGATGCTGTTGATATTCTAGAAGATATGGATAACAAAGATCGTGAATCTGTTTTATCAAAAATGGATGAAGATGCTAGAGAAGATGCGGAAATGATTTTATCTTATAATGAAGATCAAATTGGCCGTATTATGACTACTAATTTCATTGTTATTAATAAAGAAGATACTATTCCTGTTGCTATGAAAAAACTAGTTAAACAATCTGGTGATAATGATAATATTTCAACAATATTTGTAGTTGATGATGATAATAAATATATTGGTGCTGTTGATTTAAAAGATTTAATTAAAGCTAGAAAGAATGCTATATTAGCTAATATTTGTATGGAAAATTATCCTTCTGTTTTAGCTAGTGCTATTGTTAGTGAAGTTTATCAAGATGTTGTTGATTATGGTGAAGATATAATTCCTGTTCTTGATGATAGTGAACATCTAATAGGAGCTTTAACTGCTCATGATTTAGTTGAAGTTACTGGAGAAGAAATGCAAGAAGATTATCAAAAATTTGCTGCTATTAATGGTAATGTTGATTTAGATTCTAATGTTTGGACATCTATTAAAAAAAGAATTCCTTGGCTTATTTTATTATTATTCTTAGGTTTTATCGTATCAATGTTAATATCTAGTTTTTCTAATGTTATTGCAACATTAACAACAATGGTTTTCTTCCAATCTGTTGTTCTTGATATGGCAGGTAATGCCGGCACTCAATCATTAGCTGTAACAATTAGAATTTTGTCTGATCAAGATGTTGATAAAAAAATGATTAGAAAATTAGTATTTAAAGAATTTAGAGTAGGCTTATGTAATGGACTTGTATTATCAATTATATCATTTATAAGTTCATTCATTTATCTTACTATTTTTAGATTACCTATAACAAATAATGGAACATTTGATTACATTCATTCTTTATTTGCTTCTGGAATTATTGGCACTGCTTTGTTTGTATCAATGACTTTATCTTCATTAGTAGGATGTACTATACCTATTATCTTTCATTCATTTAATATTGATCCAGCTGCAGCATCTGGACCACTTATTACTACCTTAAATGATCTTGTCGCTGTAGCAGTTTATTATGGATTAAGTTTCCTTTTCTTTATTGAATTAGGACCATTAATTGGTATTATAATATAATTTATTCTATTAAAATTAAAACTTTAAAAAAAATGCTTGATTTTATTTGTAAAATTGAATAATATAAATAAGCGAATTGAAAAAAAGCGGACATTTGGCGGCGTAGCCCAGTTGGTTAGAGCGTTCGGTTCATACCCGACAGGTCGAGGGTTCGAGTCCCCCCGCCGCTACCAAGTTTGGACCTGTAGCGCAGTTGGTTAGAGCAGCGGTCTCATAAACCGCCGGTCGTGGGTTCAAGTCCCTCCAGGTCCACCAACTACTTCAATTTGATGCATTATGGAGAAATACCCAAGTGGCTGAAGGGGATGGTCTTGAAAACCATTAGGGGGTTCACGCCCCGCCAGAGTTCAAATCTCTGTTTCTCCGCCATTAAATTAAAATACACCTAGAAATAGGTGTTTTGTATACGTCAAAATTTAACACACTTACAAAAAAATAATAAATCGCTATTCT
>CAJKZK010000065.1 GCA_905204225.1 uncultured Bacillota bacterium | reverse complement strand
TAATAATTATAAAATATTTAAACCATATCAAGTAGTTAACACTAAAGAAAAATTATATAATTTTTTAATAGGATTAGAAACAACATCTAATAATAAAAATAGATGTTTATCTTTACATTTATACAAAATAAATCAAGTATTAGTAACTAATGATACTTTTATTTTTTCAAATAAAGAAATAAATGCCTTAGATCAAATTATTTTAAAAGGTCCTCAATTTTCTTCTTCTGGTTTTTGTGAATGTAAAGTCGAATTAACTGAAAAAGGATTAAAAAAATGGAAAACAATCTTTATGCATAGACCAATTCCTACTAAAATAGAAAATAATTTTATTTATTTTTATTCTTCTTGTGATCAACTATTTAATTATTTTTCCCGTTTTGGTAAAGATGTCAAAATAATTTATCCAGATTTTCTTAAGAAAAAAATATATTTATTTCATAAAGAAGCTTTATAATCTAATTCAAAGATTTATAAAAAAATTAAAAATTTTTAGGGCTATAATATATTTTTCAAATCTCTATATACATGAATAGATTAAAATTAATGTTAACCCAAAATAAAAAGGGGATTAACCCTTTTTACTTAATAAGCACATCTGCGCCTTTTATTTCTAATTCATTAATTGTTTCAAGATATTTTTTTATACGTGAATAACCAACTTGTGATAAATCAATACCTTTTTCAGCAAGAATTTTATTTAATTCTCCCATATTGATTTTTTTATTTTTCTTATGGGAAATAATTTCAATAATTTCTTGGTTTAATTTATTTTTATCAATTTTATTTGATTTAAATTTAGCAACATAAATATTCTTTTTAGATTCATTTACTTCTAATATTTCATTAAATTCTTTTGAGAAAAATTCAGGTGCTTTTTTATAACCATAATTTCTAACATCAAATGAAGAATCTAATTTCATTAAACCATTTACTAAACCAGATATAGGAAAAATACCATCATGCGTTTCTAACATTTCTTTAACTTGTGCTTTTAAATCTTTTTTAACATTTTCTATATTATTAGATTTTTCTTTGATTGCTTCTTCATCACTTAATAAAATTTCAACATTAATAAAAGTCGTACAAGTACTTTTTAAAGAAGTAGGAGTAGTTTTTTTACCAATACCTATCACTTCTTTACCTTCATTTCTCCATCTTCTAGCTAATGCAGTATAATCACTATCAGATGCAACAATAATTAATCCATCTAAATATTGTTTAGAATATAATAAATCCATACCTTCAACTACTAAAGAAATATCTGCCGAATTTTTACCTTTAGTAAAATTAACAGTTTGAATAGGTGTAATAGCGTATTCTTCGCAAATACTTTTCCAACCGTTTGATTTATCAAAGAAATTACCTACTGCAATTCTAATAGGAGTTTCACCATATTTATTAATTTCAGTAAAAATTTCTGCTATTTTTTTAGATGCATTTTCTGTATCAATTAAAACGCAATAATTTTTATCCATTATCTAATTCTTTCTAAATGCCAAATATCTTCAACATATTGTTCAATTGTTCTATCAGAAGAGAAATATCCAGCTTTAGCAATATTAATTAAGCAAGATCTAGCCCATTTCATTGGATGTTTATATCTCTTTTCAATTTCTTTTGATGCTTGTAAATAACTATTTAAATCTAATAAATTAAAGAATTCATCATTTCTCCACATTATTTCATCAAATACTTGTCTAAATTCACTTGGATTATCATGCCATGTTCCATTTAATAATGAATCCATAACCATTTTAACAGCAGGATTTGAATTATAAACATCCCATGCTTTATATGAATTATTCTTTCTAATTTCATCTAATTCATAATCTTTTTTACCAAAAATAACTGAATTTTCATCACCAACTAATTGATTAATTTCTACATTAGCCCCATCAAGAGTACCTAAAGTAATTGCACCGTTAATCATAAATTTCATATTTGATGTACCAGAAGCTTCTTTACCAGCAGTAGAAATCTGTTCAGATACATCACTGCCTGGAATAATAATTTCTGCACTTGAAACGCCATAATTTTCAATAAAGACAACTTTCATGAATTTATTTACTTCAGAATCATTATTAACTTTATTAGCAACGCAATTAATTAATTCAATAACATTCTTAGCAAAAGAATAACTTGGTGCAGCTTTAGCTCCAAATATAAACGTATGTGGATACATTTTGAAATTCTTATCAGATTTAAGTTTTAAATAATAATACATTATTCTTAAAACGTTCATAAGTTGACGTTTATAAGCATGCAATCTTTTAACTTGAGTATCAAATATTGAATTAACATCAACATCAATACCATTATGTTCTTTAATATATTTTGCAAATTTAATTTTATTTTCTAATTTAATTTTTCTTACTTTATTTAGAACTTTTTTATCATCAATAAATTTTTCAAGTTTAGCTAAATCACTAGGATGAGTAATCCATCTATCACCAATTAAAGAAGTAACTAATTTAGCTAATTCAGGATTACAAGCTAAGAACCATCTACGATGAGTTATACCATTTGTTTTATTATTAAATTTTTCTGGATATAAACTATATAAATCTTTAAATGTATCTTTTTTACAAATTTCTGTATGTAAAGAAGCAACACCATTAACAGAGAAACCAGCATGTATACCTAAATTTGGCATATGAATCATACCATCTTTAATAATTCTTACACGATATATAAATCCATCATCATGACCACTTTCTCTTAAAGATAATACAAATCTACGATCAATTTCTTCAATAATCATATAAATTCTTGGAAGTAAAGTCATCATATATTGAGTTGGCCATTTTTCTAGAGCTTCAGCCATAACAGTATGGTTAGTATAAGCCATTGAATGTTGAACTTGATACCATGCTTCATCCCAACCAAATCCTTCTTCATCCATTAATATTCTCATAAGTTCAGGAATAGCTAAAATTGGATGAGTATCATTTAATTGGAACACTAATTTTTCACATAAATTATTTAATGTACCATAAACTCTTTTATGTTCTCTAATTAATGATTTTAATCCAGCAGAAACTAAGAAATATTGTTGTCTTAATCTCAACATTTTACCATGTTCATTTGAATCATCAGGATATAATGAATGACAAATTTCATGAATAGATTTTAAATAATCAGAAAATGATTGTGAACTACCAATATAATCATCTACTGTTTCAGCTGACCATAATCTTAAAGTATTAATAGCTCTATGATTATATCCCATAACCATAACATCATAAGGTACTGCTCTTACATGCATACTATTAATGGTTCTACATCTAACTCTACCATCATTATCAACATAAGTTTCAGCGTTACCATAAAATTCTACTTCAACAGCTTTTTCTGGTTTTCTTATTTCCCAAACATTATCATTTTTTAACCAATTATCAGGAACTTCTACTTGTTTACCATCAATGATTTTTTGTTTAAAGAAACCAAATTGATATCTTAATGAATTACCATGGCCTGGATATCTTAAAGAAGCAATAGAATCTAAAAAACATGCAGCAAGTCTTCCTAATCCACCATTACCAAGTCCAGCATCTGCTTCTTGATTTTCTAAATCATTTAAATCAATATCTAAATCATCTAAACCATCTTTAACAGTATTATAAATACCTAAATTAATTAAATTATTAGTCAATAATCTTCCAATTAAAAATTCCATTGAAAAATAAATTAATTGTTTCTTTTGATGTTTTTCTACATAATCTTTTGATAACATCAAATCTTTACTTGCATAACTATTTACTACTTCACCAAGTACTTCATATAATTCAATACTAGAACATTCTTTATAAGAACGACCATATTTTTGAACTACTTTTTCTTTAAATTCTTTCTTAAATTCATCTTTATTTGCAAACATATTCTACTCCTTTGCTTTTTTATGTTTTAAAATTAAGGCTCCAAAAGAAGCTAATTTAATACAAATTGTTTGAGGTTGATTCCACCAAGACATATTCATTGTTTTTAATGGTAAACCATTATATTGGTTATATCCACTATAAACATCTTTATCTGAATTAAATATTTCAACATATTCACCTTCAAATGGCACACCAATATTAATATATTCATAATAATTAGGGGTCATGTTGAAAATAAATACTAATGTTTCATCACCATAAGTTCTTCTAAAAGCAAATATAGATTGAGCAGTATTATCTGCCATTAACCATTGGAAATGAGCAGGATTATATTCTTCCATATACATTGCTTTTTCTGATTTATAAATTAAATTCAAATCTCTAACCATTCTTAAAATGGAATCATGTTTAGGATAAGATAATAAATTCCATGGTAAAGATTTTTCTTCTGACCATTCATCAAAAGAAGCAAGTTCATTACCCATAAAATTTAATTTTTTACCTGGGTGAGACCACATATATGTGTATAAATTTCTTAATTGAGCAAATTTTTGTTCATAATTTCCCCACATCTTATTAATGATTGTACCTTTGCCATGTACAACTTCATCATGAGAAAGTGGTAATAAGAAATTTTCAGAATAGAAATAAGCCATTGAGAAAGTTATTCCATTATGATGATATTTTCTATAAATTGGATCTTTTTCATAATATTTTAATGTATCATTCATCCAACCTAAATCCCATTTATAATCAAAACCTAAACCACCATATTCAAGAGGCTTTGTAACACCTTGATATGCTGAAGAATCTTCTGCTATTAACATTACATCAGGATGCTTAATATGGATTTTACCAGTTAATCTTTTAATAAATTCAATCGCACCAGTATTTTCACCTCTTGAGCAATCACCATGCCAATAAATAACATTACTTATTGCATCTAATCTTACTCCATCAAAATGGAAATAAGAAATAAAATAATCAATACCTGACATTAAAAATGATCTTACAGGATCTTTACTTAAATCAAATAATTTACTACCCCATTGAGAATATTCATTTTCTCCATTATATTCATATAAAGTGGAACCATCAAATCTTTCTAAAGCAAAATCATCTGTTGCAAAATGAACTACAACATAATCAAGAATTACTCCAATTCCAGCTTTATGACATCTATCTATAAATGACATTAATTGGAATGGATTTCCATATCGAGAATCGACTGAATAAAAGCCAGTTGCTTGATAACCCCATGAACCATCAAAAGGATATTGAGTAATAGGCATAACCTCAATATGAGTGTATCCATGTTCAATAACATATTCAATCAATTTATCTGCTACTTCTTCATAAGATAAAAATCTATCTCCATCTCTACCAAGCCATGAACCAATATGTACTTCATAAATAGACATTGGTCTATCAAAATTTCTATCTCTTTTTGACATATATTTCTTATCATGCCAAATAAATCCATCAATATCAAAAAGTTTAGAACAACTTCCATTTCTCATTTCAGAAAAATATCCAAAAGGATCTTGTTTATCAACATATTGTCCTAAAGCATTTAAAATGTGATATTTATAAGTTTGATAATTTTTAACATTAGGAATAAAAATTTCAAAGACTCCAGATTCATCAATTTTATTCATACGATGATTTCTAGGATCCCAAGAATTAAATTCACCAATGACTGATATTTCTTTTGCTAAAGGTGCATAAACTCTAAAAACCACACCTTCTTGACCATCTTGTTTTACAAAATGCGCTCCAAAATATTTATATGCTTCGATAGTTTGTCCCATCAAGAAGTCATAAAGTAAACCAAAAGCCATAGTCTTCTCCTTATGATGCAAGTACATCAATTTCTATTTTACACAATTTTATAAAAATTGCAAACTGTAATCATTTTCATATATGCTAATATCATAAATTTTATTTATGAAACCGTTTTAAAAGCTAAAATTACAAATAACATAAATGCAATTGAAAAAAATTGTCATGAGTTTTAAAATAGCTTTGATAGGAGAAAATAATAATTATGTCAAAAGTTATCGCAGTAAATGCAGGTTCATCCTCATTAAAATTTAAATTATTTGAGATGCCACAAGAAAAAGTAATTTGTTCTGGCTTACTTGAAAGAATCGGATTAGAAATGGGAAATTTTGTTTTCAAAATGAATGGAGAAAAATTTGAAAAGCAAGTATATCTTCCAGATCACAAAGTAGCAGTTCAATATTTAGTTGATTCTTTACTTGAACATCATTGTGTAGAATCATTAGATGAAATCAAAGGTGTTGGTCATAGAGTTGTTCAAGGTGGTCATTATTTCAATGATTCCCATATATTTGATGATGAAACAGAAAAATTAATTGAATCATTAATTCCACTTGCTCCATTACATAACAAAGCTCACTTAATTGGTTTTGAAGCATTTAAACATATTTTACCTAATGTAAAATCAGTTGCAGTTTTCGATACAGCATATCATCAAACAATGTTACCTGAAGATTATATGTATGCATGTAAATATGAATATTATGAAAAGTATATGGTAAGAAAATATGGTGCCCATGGTACATCTCATAAATATTTAGCTCAAGAAGCAAAAAAATATACAACTGGTAATAAAGTAATTACATGTCACATTGGTTCAGGTGCTTCTTTATGTGCTAGTAAAAATTGTAAATGTGTTTCTACCTCAATGGGTTTAACACCTTTAGCAGGTATTATGATGGCTACAAGAACTGGTGACATTGACGCTTCAGTTATGAATTATTTAGTAACAAATACTGGTAAATCATGTGAAGAAATTTATCAAGAATTCAATAAACAATCTGGTTTACTTGGAATATGTGGAAAATCAGATACTAGAGATGTTGAAGCATTAATTGCTCAAGGTGATGAAAAAGCAACTTTAGCTTATAAAATGTACGCTAGAAGAATTGCTGATTACATTGGTCAATATTATGTAAGATTAGGTGGTTGTGATTTAATTGTCTTCTCTGCAGGTGTAGGAGAAAACTCACCAATGGTTAGAAAAAATGTTTGTGAAAATTTAAAAGAAGCATTTGGTGTTGTTATTGACGATAAATTAAATCATGATTTAAATGGTAAAGAAGGCGTTATAAGCGCACCAGAATCAAAAATCAAAGTTGTCATTATTCCTACTGATGAAGAAGTAATGATTGCTAGAGATATTGTTAGATTATTAGATATTAAATAATTTTAAATAATAAACAACCATTAAGAAGAGTTCATTAAATAATGAGCTCTTTTATTTATGTTTTTTTATTTTACAAATATAATTTCATTAAATCCTTCTTCTAAAGTTGGTTCTTGATATAATGTTTCATATTTATCTATTACTTCTAAAGGAAGATATATTTCATTATTTAATTTATTTCTTTTTTCTACTCTTTGTTTACATATTTCTTTATTAGTTATTAAGCAAATGCAAATAAATTCAACATCTTGAGTTAATAAATTTTTAATTGAATCCATATTCATTTTACGAGATTTTTTATCAATATTTGTCGCGTCAAATATTACATTATTTCCCTTATTAATAGAATTTACGATTAATTTGAAAGCAGTTGGAAACACATCTTTTTCTTCTATTTTATTTTCTTTTCTTATTTGATCAGTAGAAATAATATCTGCATTATATTGTTGATAATGGTTTTTAGCAAAAGTTGATTTCCCTGAGCCTTGTATTCCACATAAAAAATATATTTTTTCCATTTTATAAAGCCCTCGAAAAATAATGTCTAGAAGAATAATCTTTATTAAATAAAGAATCTTTTTTATCTAAATTATTAAATGCATTATTAATAATTTTATTAATTTCTAAATCATTTTCTAAAGTAAAATTTAAATAAAAATTATTTACATGTAAATTAATTAATTCTTTTTCATGGTCCAATAAATATAATATTTGAGAATCTAATATTCTTGTATTACAATTTTCATCACCTATAAGAGGAAACATTTCTCCAATTCTATCTTTTAAATAATATTGATTAATATGGCATCTATTACAATGAATATTTTTATTATGATAATAAGTTCCAATTGGACATGATTTCATAATCATTACATCATATCTACCATAAACATATAATCCCACATTAGGGTATTTATGATGTCTAATAAAATAATCATTAATTATTTCTTTAATAGAATTAACATCTAATTCACTAGATAATATGCATTCTTTATAACCAAATGCATAAAAAGCATCTAAAGAATAAGAATTAGTAATATTACAATATGGTGATGCAATTAATGAATTACCTTCAATAAAGAAATGTACTAATTTATTATTTAAAGAATTTTCTAAAGAAAAATTAATTCTATTTTCTAAATTATTATTTTCTTTACTAAAAACATTAATATTTTTTTCTTTACATACATTACTTTGTTTAGAATTTAAACATATTGCATTTAATTTAATATTTTCATTATATTCTAAATCAATATCAAATTTATATTCATTTTTAATAATATCTTTTTCTTTATTAATTATTTGACCATATTTTAATAAAACTTCGTTTCTTAATTTATTTATTTCACTTATAGGAATAAATATATCTTCATCACCATAAAAATCAATATGTTTAAAATTTAAAGGATATTGATCAGTTTTAGAAAATTGTTCAATTATTCTTTCTTTAGAAGTAGGTTTATTTAATGCTTTTTCAACAATAATAGAACTTGATTTTACTTTTTTTATACCATTTATTTCAAACATTAAAGGTTTATTTTTATAGGCATAAATTTTACCATTAATATCTAATTTTTTATTAATTTCACTTAATTTAGCTATGTTATTTAATTGTAAATATGATGAAGTTCTAATCACTTTAGCGTTATTTTCTACTTTACCAATAAAATGTTTAATAACTATGATTTGATTTTTATACGCAATATCGACATCTTTAGAATCAACAAACATTTTTTGAATAGTTCTACCATATTGATATTTATCTAAAAATCTAATTCCATCTAAACGATGTACATCTTTAGACAATAAAATACTAATAGAATCATTTTTAATAGTTTTAACTATTCCAATTACTTCTCCTTGATGAGAAGAAGAATTTTGATTTAATACTTCAAAAGGAGAACTAGAAAATATATATCCATTAGTAAATAAGCGAGAAAACATTTGTTGTAATTCTAAATTATCATGTTTTAAAGAATTATTTATTTGATTAAGATAAGCTTTATCTATAGCGTTTCTATAAATAGATGTTACTAAATAAACATATTCATTTTGTTTTAATCTACCTTCAATTTTAAGTGAATCTACACCATTTTTTATATATTCATTAACTAATGATAAAGTATTTAAATCTTTAGTTGAAATAGCGTAATTTTCTACTATTTCATCATTATCTTTACATAAAGTATATTTTAATCTACAAGGTTGAGCACATCTTCCTCTATTACCACTTCTTGAGCCAATAAATGAAGACATTAAACAATTTCCTGAATAACAAACACATAACGCTCCATGAATAAATACTTCAACTTCTAAACCAATTTCTTTTATCTTTTTTACTAAAGATATATCAGCTTCTCTAGCTAAAACAACTCTTTTAAAACCAATCTTTTTTAATGCTTTTGCTTGAGCTAAATTATGGCAATTAATTTGAGTAGAAGCATGTAAAACTAATTCTGGATAAACTTTGTGTAAATAATAAGCAAAACCAATATCTTGAATAATTAAACCATCTACATTATGTTTATATAAAAATTCGGCATATTCAACAGCTTTAAAAAATTCATCTTGATAAAGTAAAATATTCATTGTAACAAAAACTTTTTTATTTAATAAATGAGCATAATTAATAATCTTAATCATTTCTTCATCAGAAAAATTTTCCGCATTCATTCTAGCAGAAAAAGCTTTACCACCTATATATATTGCATCACTTCCAGCATTAAAAGCACTTAATGCAGAAGAATAATTACCACTTGGGCTTAATAATTCCATAAAATCACCTACCTATATAGATTACTTCAATATTAAATAAATAACAAAATTTTTTTGATAAATTATTTAATAATTTAATAAACAATCTTTTTCATGCTATACTTTAATTGAAAGCGAGGTATAATATGGCAAACTTTTTAAATTTAGGAA
>CAJKZK010000064.1 GCA_905204225.1 uncultured Bacillota bacterium | reverse complement strand
CATTATTGTTACTGCTTTTCTTTTATGATGGTGTAAAATTTTGACGTATACGTTTATTAAGACTTATCTTTACTGCTTTTCTTTTATAATGATGTAAAATTTTGACATGTACTATTAATCTTTTTAATTTTATAGCCAAAATCAAATTCAAGACATAAAAAAAGCCTAATTATAGGCATTTTATTTTTAGTGGTGGCCCCTGACGGACTCGAACCGTCATGCTCTCACAAGCGCTTGATTTTGAGTCAAGTTCGTCTACCAATTTCGACAAGGGGCCTTCGCATAAATGATTTTACTAAAATATATACATAAATACAAGTAATTTAAGAAATTTATGTTTAATAAAAGCATCTTAGATTTCTCTAAGATGCTTATATAATTAACGATATTTTTTGTGATATTCTTTCACAATTTTACTCATTCTTTTTTTGCAATCAGCACAATCACCAGTTGGTAAATGTTTTATTCTTTTATAAATGTAGACACCTATATAACTAACAACAATTCCTACTGCACAAACAATAACAATTATTTCAATAGGTTGCATAATTATGCCTTTTTATGGTTTGCTTTGATTTTCTTCCAGTTATTATATAAATATACATAACCAACAATACAAACAATAATAGCAACAGCAATAATTTCTGACCACCAATAACTACCCCAGCCTTTATCAAATGGTAATAAAACTAAATAAGCAAGTGTACCAGTTAAGTAAGAAACTACAAGCCAGAATCCAATTGTAGAGCCAAATTTACCTTCAGGTAATTCAGCTTTAGCAGTAGCAACAGCAGCAAAGCAAGGAATAGTTGTCATATTAAAGATAATGAATGCAATAAGACTTGACCAAGATACATTAGTGACACTAACCATTTGCATAACTGAATCTACACCTTCTAATGCATCATCAGGAATAAATATTCCTTTAGTTCCAGCAAGTAATGAAATAGCAGTAGCTAATGTTCCAAATGTAGCAATAACATTTTCTTTTGCAATTAAGCCAGTAATAGCAGCAACAGCAAATACCCAACCAAATGCATTTAATTGTGAACCAAATCCAAGAGGAGTAAATATAGGTTGTATTAATTGACCAATAGAAGCTAAAATTGATTGAGATACATCATAACAAATAAATTCACCTGTTTCTGGATCAAGAATTTCTGGAACCATTGTCCAATCCCATTTAAAGCTTGATAAGAACCAAATAAGAATTGTTGAAACAAGAATAATAGTGAATGCTTTTTTTACGAAATGTTTTAATTTATCCCATAAATGAATCATTAATGATTTAAATTGAGGTAAATGATAAGCAGGTAATTCCATAATAAATGGAGGAACATCTCCTTCAAGAGAAGTTTTTCTCATTACTATAACTGCAACAATAGCAGTAATCATACCAATTAAATACATTGAATAAGTAATTAAATCAACAAATGGGAAACCAAATAATTCAACAATACCACCAGCAATAGCAGTTAAAATAGGTAATTTAGCGCCACATGAGAAAAATGGAATAACTCTAATAGTAGCAATTCTTTCTTTATCATCTGCTAATGTACGAGTATTAATCATAGCAGGAACTGAACATCCAAATCCCATAATCATAGGAATAAATGAACGACCTGATAAACCAAATTTACGGAAAATTCTATCAAGAATGAAAGCAACTCTAGCCATATAACCAGTATCTTCCATAATTGAGAAGAATAAGAATAATAATAAAATTTGAGGTAAGAATGATAAAACAGCAAATAATCCACCTAATACTCCATCTACTAAGAATCCACTTACCCAATTAGGAGCACTTGCTAATCCAGCACTTGCTAATGAACTTAGCCAATCTGTAAATCCAATTAAGAGACTTTGTAAAATAACACCAGGAGAATTTAATCCACCTTCATGCCAAATTGAACCAGCAAAGAATTCACTATTAGCAAATGAATCACTAGTAAATAAATTACCTAAGAAAAATAAATTATCTGAGAATGTCAAATGGAATACTAAAAATAATATTAATAAGAAAATAGGAATACCAGCCCATTTATTAGTTAAAACTTTATCAATTTTATCTGATTTATTTTCTTTTATTTTTGTTTTTTTGCCATCTGAAGAGATTGTTTCTACATGTTTAATTAATCCTTTAACATGTGAAGAAATCCATTTATATCTTTCATCCGCTACTATTGCTTCAAAATCATTACCAAATGTATCATCTTTAAATGTTTTTTTAAATTCTTCAACCATTTCGACAACATCTTTATGATTTTTTGTCTCTAATTCATCTAATTCAGTTAATTTAACTGCATGAAATAAAGGATTTTCTATTTCTTTAGCTTTTAAAGCAATAGATACATCATTAATTAAATGTAACAAATCTTTATTTTGTAAAACTGTTATTCCTTTTCTACTTTTATTAGCTTCTTCAACAGCAGCTTTCATTAAATTTTCTAAATTATTTTCTTTCAAAGCAGAAATTTCAATTACTGGTAAGCCAAGATTTTCTTGTAATTTTTTTACATCAATCTTATCACCATTCTTTTCAACTAAATCCATCATATTTAAAGCAACGACAATTGGAACATCAATTTCCATTAATTGAGTTGTTAAATATAAATTTCTTTCAAGATTAGTAGCATCAACAATATTGATAACACAATCAGGTTTTTCATCAAGAATATAATTACGAGAAATTACTTCTTCTGGTGTATAAGGTGATAAAGAATAAATACCAGGTAAATCAATAATATCAATAGGTTCGCCTAATTTTTTATAAGTACCTTCTTTTTTATCAACTGTAACTCCTGGCCAGTTACCAACATGAGCAGTTGAACCAGTTAAAGAGTTAAATAAAGTGGTTTTACCACAATTAGGATTACCTGCTAAAGCAAATTTTTTCATTCAGCATCTTCTCCTTTCATTTTACAAACCACTAAATTAGCTTCACTTTTTCTTAAAGTTAATTCATAACCTCTTATTGTGATTTCAAGTGGATCACCTAATGGTGCTCTTTTTCTTAAAGTAAGTTCAGCACCCGGAGTAACACCCATATCAAAGAGTCTTCTTCTAAGCTTACCTTCTCCCTCAACAGTAGTAATTTGACCAGTCTCGCCAATGTTGAAGTCATTCAATTTTTTTAACATTGTTTTTCCTCCCTTTCCTACTTAACAAATATTTTAGTAGCAATGTTACTATCGAGAGCAACTCTTCCTTCTTTTACAATGCAAATAACACTTCCATTTCCTTTTGATAAAATAGTTATTTTACCATTAATAGCGATTCCCATATCTTGAAGATGCTTTTTTAATTTATCATCTAATAAGACTTTAATTATTGTTAGCTCGACATTTTCTGGAGCAAGTATCAAAGGCATAAATTGTCCTCCTTTTTTTGTTAGTATCACCTAACTACAACTAAATTATATACTTAAAAAAGGAAATATCAAGAAAAAATTATACATGGCTAACTTTTTTTACAATTGATTTTTTATTAAATATACGTATAATTAAAATATAAGAGGTGAAACCAATGAAATTACATGAATCGAGTGAAGATTATTTAGAAAGAATCTTAATGCTAGAAATTGCAAATGGAAAAGTAAAATCAATTGATATTGCTTTAGATATGAACTTTTCTAAACCAAGTGTCAGCATTGCAATGAAGAAATTAAAAGAAAATAATTATATTACAATAGATAAAAAAGGTTATATTCATTTAACAGAAAATGGAGAAAAAATTGCTAAAGCAATTTATGAAAGACATGTTTTATTAACTAAAGCATTAATGTATTTAGGTGTAGATGAAGAAACTGCTAAACAAGATGCTTGTAAAATTGAACATGATTTATCAGAAGAATCATTTCAATGTATTAAAAAACATATTACAAAAGGTAATTAATTATGATATCAAAAAAATTTTTATATGCTTCATCTAGTTTATTAATATCAGGTTCTATATTATTAGCTGGAGGCACAATTGGATCTATAATTTATAAATCATTATATACATATTCATTCAATTATGCTGATATTGTTATTATTTTTGGCATTTTATTCATGATAAGTGGATTTGCTTTTTTAATATTATCATTTATTAAGCATGATTAATAACAATAAATAGCTAAAAATGAGCCACTAGTTAAAAAGGAGTAGCAAAATTGCCACTCCTTTTTTTGAGGTTTTTATCTAATTACTTGATTAATCCGCTTTCTTTAAGTAAGAGTTCTATATCAGTTCCTTTAACCTTTTTTAAAACAATTTTAATTAATTCTTTTTCTTTAAAAGATAAAGGTGCTTGATCTATAGTCTTTTTATCAATTGCATAATAACTTGCTCTTAATAATTCTCTAATATCATAAGCACTACCCCATACTTCAGGTACTGCACGATCAACATTTAATAAAGTATATACTGCTTCCATACCAGTACGAATAGAATATTCAGTAGTAAATATTGTATCTCTTGGAGTTTCAGCAAATTGACCAAGGAATGCAAAATTAACTGATCCATGAGGTACAACTAATGGACGATCTGACCATTTTCTTGGTTGGAAGAATGCATTAATATATGGCATAAAGCAAGTAGTTGTATTACATTCATTCTTTGCTAATTTTTCAATATCTTCAAAAGGTACTCCAATATGATATAACCATTCTTTACATATTTCTTCACCAGTACATTCTCTCATAGGTTTTTTAACATAATTACCTGGAACATCTGTATGCAAAGCATAAACCCAAACTAAGATAGTATTTTTATCTTGTGCTTTAAATTGAGGTTGTCTATTTATTGTCCAAGATAAATACCAATTATTGACAGAATCTTTAACAGTAACAATACCACCAGTTGTAACTTTTCCTAAACGTGGATCTCTTTTACATATTTTCATAATGTAATCAATTACTTCTTCATTTGAAGTAGCAACTGTTGCACTCATCCAATTGGTTGCCTCTACATCATTACAGAAGGCGTCAGGATTACCGAACTCACCATTTTTAGCTTGAGATGCAATATTTTTCCACATATCCCATGATTCACCAAAGCCATTTTTAATATTACTTAAATCAGGAGCATGATTTTGATCACCATAACAAGATGTATCTGTGCAACAACCATTAGTAATAAATACTAAATCATCTTCCATTAAATCTATATGTTCTTCTTTATTATCTTTAATATAAATAATTTGTTTTGCAACTTTTTTATCATCAATTGTATCAATTATTACATTTTTAACATCAATACCATATTCAATTTTTACCCCATGGCTAGTAAGATATTTAACAAGAGGAAGAATCATACTTTCATATTGATTATATTTAGTAAATCTTAATGCACTAAAATCTGGTAAGCCATCGATGTGGTGAACATATCTACAAATATAACGTTTCATTTCAAGAGCAGAACTCCATTTTTGAAAAGCGAACATTGTTTGCCAATAAAGCCAGAAATTAGTATTCCAAAAACTTTCAGGTAAAACATCAGAAATCTTTTTATCTTCTAAATCTTTTTCTTGAGTAATAAATAATTTTGATAACGCTAATGCAGATTCTTTATCTAAATTAAATTTACCATCAGTATGAGCATCATTACCACGATTAGTAGTAGCTCTACACAAAGAATAATTAGGGTCTTCTTTATTTAACCAATAATATTCATCTAAGACTGATACATTAGGTGTTTCAATAGATGGAACATCTCTAAACATATCCCACATACATTCAAAGTGATTATCCATTTCTCTACCACCTCTCATGTAGAATCCTTTAGTAATATCTTTACGACCATCACAGCTACCACCTGCTAATTCTAATTTTTCTAATAAGTGAATATGCTCACCTTTCATTTGACCATCTCTAACTAAATAGAAAGCTGCTGAAAGACCGGCAAGTCCAGTACCAATAATATAAGCTGATTTTTTATCAACTCCTTCTGGTTTTTTTGGATGAGCGAATGCCTCATAAGTTCCTGCTGAATAATACATTTTTAAATCCTCCTTATTCATTTACAAGTTCATTATATTTTTAATATTTTTAGATTAAAATAATCAATTTTTCTTATATGTATAATATTTAAACATCCAAAAAAAATTGGAGTATTTTTTTACTCCAATCAATATTTTGTCTAATTTTTATACAAACATTAAAATTTGTCAAAATTTATTATCTTTTCTTAAATTATTAATAGCTTGATCTATTGTTCCTCTTAATAAAATATTAGTCTTATTAACTATAATTTGAGGATCTTCTTTCATATCATTTTTTATCCATTCTAAAACTTCTGACACTAAAGCATATTTATAAAAATTAGCGATAAAAACTTTATCTTCTTCTCTAACCACTTTATCTTTTGCCTTATCATTAACTACATCATAAATTAATGGATACACTAATTTATATAAATAATTAATCAAAATATCTAAAGGAACACTTCTACAAATATTAATAATAAATGGTCGATCTTTTTTTATAGTCTCAAACACAGATAAAAAATTATCTTGCCAAGAATTAAATTTTCCTTTTTCTTTTAAATTTTTATCTGCATCTTCAATGCATATCCATTCTACTAAATCTACAATATCTTGAAAATGATAATAAAAAGTTTGTCTATTAATTTCACAACGATCTGATATATCTTGAACAGTAATCTTAGTAATCGGTTTTTCTAATAATAATTCTTTGAATGCATAAGCAATAGCTTTCTTTGTTGTTGATGAACTCACTATCTTACCCTCACACTTTTTCTTTATAATACATTCATTTATTTATTTTGTAAATAATATAAGCAATACAAATATACATATAGAAAATTTATTTTAATAACCAGTTAATAAGATTAATTGATTTAATTCCTTCAAATATTTCTTCATTTTCATCTAATGATAATATTATTTTTTCGTAATTATCTTTTACTATTATAAGAGAATCTAATTTTCTTTGTTTTCCTTCTTTATTTGTTAATGATTCAGTTACTTGATATTTTTAAATTAATATGAATTGTTATACATAAAATCTCTAATATTATACTATATAATAATTAAAATTAATTTAATTTTTTTAAGAATAATTGTTTATAATATTTATAGGATTATTATTTTTAACTAAATCATTAATAAGTTTTTCAAAACCTTTACCATTAACAAAGTAATTATTAGGATGTTTTGTTAAATTATTTATAATATTAATAAACTGTTTTTCAGCCTTGGGTTCATGATTATTTTTGTTTAATTTTTTGAAATAATTTCCTTGTAAGCAAGAAACATAATGCCATTTTACATTATTTTCATCAAAATTTATAAACTGAATAATCTCATTAATTTCTGCATTTTGTGAACCCCCTCCACCATTAGTTAATTTATGTTCAACAATATAATATTCATCATATATTACAAGAAACATATCAGGATTTTTATTATCTCTTGACTCTCTAAATTCAAATTTTATACCATTGTTTTTTAAAAATCTATTAAATAATGTTATATCCCCCTTATCTGGAAGCAAATAATATAGGTTTCCATGTTCAAGTTCAAATATATTTTTTGCTTTTTTAAAGCCAAGTGGAATTAATGATTCTTCCATCTTTTCTATTCCAGTTTTTCCTTTTCTTCTACTTGAGGCAGCATCAGATTGAACTTGTAAAACTTGATCAGAATACCCATGATATAAATACATTTCATGGCGATTCATAATATATAGATTGACTAAATTTTCAATCAATTCTCTTTTTTCATCAACACTCATTTTATTTTTTTCCATGCAGTATGTACTATAAGAATATCCAATTACTTGAAGATAAACGCAAAAAGATGAATAATTAATCAAATTAGTATGTTCAATTAAATTAATAATCTTATCGATAATAGAAGTAATTACATTTTCATTTTTTCTTTTATCTTCGCACAAAATTTTATATGTTGTAATATAATCTATTAATTTATGATTTGCCTCCATTAAAATCGTTGCATTTTCTGATGAATCTTTAGTGATAACTAAAGTTCCTTCCTGCTTCGATAAATCAACAATTTCATCTTCATTATTTTGACTATAACTAAAATAAAGATTGTTGTTCATACAAATCACCTCCAATCGTTTGTTTATACGCTTTTTCCATAATCGCTCTAGCCAATCTAAAATCTAGTCTTCTACGACGTATACCTTTTTTTGTATTTCCTTTAAAAGGGGTTAATAATACATCTGATGATTTAATTCTTATTTCCTTAATGATATCATTACACTTTTTGATAAATTCATTTCTTTTATTTACCGGAACATTTATTTCTATTAAGCTGAAATGTCTTGAGCTTACTTTAATGTTTCTTTCCCAGTCATAATCAAAATTTTCTTTATAATCAAAACAAATAAAAGTTTTATCATCAGTACTATCAATAGCTCTTAATCCAAGCCATCCATTTAATGTGTTAAATATGATTTTTATGTCATTTGAAGGCTCAATTCTTAAATTTTGTATTGATAAATAATCGTTAATCAATTTGTCATTTTTATAAATAAATATTTTTGACAAATCTTTTTTTATTGAATCAAAACATGCAACACAAACTGGATTTTCAGTATCTTCAAATGGGTTCTCTTCCAGAATAGTTATAGATTTTAATTTATTTTTTTGTTTATAAGACGAATTAATAAATGATTCTGGTATAATTGCAACAACATATTTTTGAGCTTCTAACATTTTATCTAAAGATATCAAATAAACATCATCATAACTTGTATTAGAAAAATACAATGATAAATCAATTTTTTTCCTAGATGCGGATTGCTTAGCAATATATGGTGGATTAGTGATTATTATTGCATTATCAATTTTTGGAATAGAAAGAAGAGAATCATTTAACTCCCAATTCAAACTAGAATCAATATCTAATCCTTTTATAGTAGAAAAGCCTATTAATTCTGTTGCTGCTTTAAGTAAATCACCACCGCCAGCATAAGGATCATAAGCAATTTTACAACCTGTACTTTTTATAAAATCAATTATTTGCGGTTTAAGCCATAAAGCTGCTTTTGTAAAAAATTGACCAAGTTTTACTTTCTTCATATTTAACATAATTTACACCTCATTTTTAAATAAATGAAGAATAAAAAGTATCAATATCTATAGGATTTTTGATTAATTAAATTTTAATAAAAATTATGAAAAACTTATCTCTTTTTTTGATATTTTGGTATACTATAAATATAAATTTGAAGTATAAAAAGCTATACATTTTTATATCATTTAGTAATAATTTTTTATTAATTTTATATCTTGATAAATCCTCACTTTTATGGCTTTATATTTAGTAATGGAGGTAAGGAAATTGATTTACGCTTATATACGTGTTTCATCCAAGCAGCAAAAAATAGATAGGCAATTTGAAGAAATAAAAGCTCTTGATATTGATGATAAATATATCTATATAGATAAAGAATCAGGCAAAGATTTTAATAGAAATAATTATCAAAAATTAATAAAAAAAATTAAAAAAGGTGATTTAATAATTATTAAATCAATAGATCGTCTAGGTAGAAATTATCAGATGATATTAGATGAATGGACTAAAATCACTAAAACCATTGGTGCAGATATTAAAGTATTGGATATGCCACTTCTTGATACTAGAATTGAAGGTAAAAATCTTATTGGTAAATTCATAAGTGATATTGTACTACAAGTTTTAAGTTTTGTAGCTGAGAATGAAAGAAAAAGCATTAAAGAAAGGCAAGCTGAAGGTATTAAAATTGCTAAAGAAAAAGGTGTAAAATTTGGTAGACCAAGAGTATCTACTCCACCTAATACAAACAAGATAATTGATAAATACATTAATCATGAAATATCAAACACAGAAGCAGCTTCATTAATCAATGTTTCTAGAGGTACTTTTTTTAGGCTAGTAAAAGAAAGAAAACATATCCTCAACCAAATTTAAGTTTTAGCTTATTTCTATATTTAATAAGTATTTATTAAATTTTTATCAAATATTCTAATTTTGATATATACTTTACTTACTTGAAATATATTTTTTAGATTTATAGCAAAAATTTTTTACAACTTTTTGCACTGAAATGCAAAAACTTTTATTTTTTATTATTTTTTGCAATAAAATGCAAAAATATTTTTAAAACTTATTAATAAATAGTTTCTTTAAATGAAGAATTAGAAATCTTTTACCTTAGAAAAAATGTATACGTCAAAATTTAACACACTTACAAAAAAATAATAAATCGCTATTCTAGA
>CAJKZK010000063.1 GCA_905204225.1 uncultured Bacillota bacterium | reverse complement strand
TATTAAAAAACTGCTTAATATGTTTAATTTCATATAAACAGTTTAGTTAATTATTTTAATCTAGCTAAATATTCTTCTTTTTCTTTTTCAAATTGTGCTAGTTTCTTTTGTTCTAATTCAATTTTTTCTTTAGGAGCTTTATTTACAAATCCAGGATTATTAAGCATTTTTTTACAACGATTAATTTCATTATCTAAGAAAGAAATTTTATCATTTATTTTCTTAATTAATTCTTCATTTGATAAATTTTCTTCAATAAACATTTGTCCAAGGAAATAAATAGATGATAAATTTTGTTTTTCTTTTTGATCAATAATAATTTCTTCAGCAAACCCAAATCTTGTTAAATAAGGAATGATTATATTAAAATCAAAATTCTTTTCATTATGGAATAAATATAATCTGACTTTGCTACTTGGAGCAAGGTTATTATTAACTTTAAACGCTCTAATGTCTTTAATCATTGAAATCATTGAATTAATTTCTTCTTCTGCTAAGTCATTAAAATATTTTTCTTCAACTTCAGGGTAAGAATCTAACATAATTGATTCTTTATGATGTGGTAAATTAAGATATATTTCTTCAGCAATAAAAGGTGTATATGGATATATCATTAAGATAATTGATTTTAATACTTTTAATAAAACTTTTTTAGTATTTATATCATTATTTGTAGTAAATTTAACTTTACTTAATTCAAGGTACCATGAAGTAAAATCATCATAAACAAAATTATATAAATGAGTAGAAGCATTAGCAAAATCATATTTTTCCATGTTTTCAGTAACATTTTTAATACAATGATTTAATCTTGAAAGAATATATTTATCAATTAAATCTAATTTTGTTTCATCAATATTTTCATCTAATTCTTCATTTTCTATATTCATTAAAATAAATCTTGATGCATTCCAAATCTTATTTAAATATGCTTCACTTGCTTTAATTTTTTCTTCAGAATATCTTGTATCTAATCCTGGTGAAGTAGATGTAGTTAAGAAATATCTTAAAGCATCAACACCATATTGATTAATAACATCAATAGGATCAATACCATTTCCTAAAGATTTAGACATCTTTCTACCTTGTGAATCTCTAATTAAACCATGAATTAAACATTTATCAAAAGGTCTTTTATCCATAAAATGTAAACCTTGGAAAATCATTCTTGAAACCCAGAAGAAAATAATATCGTATGCAGTAACCATAACATCAATAGGATAATATCTTTTAAGTAAATGAGTTTTTTCTGGCCAACCTAAAGTGGAAAAAGGCCATAATGCTGAAGAAAACCAAGTATCAAGAACATCTTCATCTTGAGTCCAATTTTCTTTATCTAAAGGTTCTGTTTCACTAACTAATAATTCACCAGTATTTTTATTATAATAAGCAGGAATTCTATGTCCCCACCATAATTGACGTGAAATGCACCAATCCTCGCAATTTTCCATCCAATTAGTAAATATTTTATTAAATCTTTCTGGAATAAATTCAACTTTATCTACACTATTTTGATTAGCTAAAGAAGCATCAGCAAGTGGCTTCATTCTAACAAACCATTGTTTTTTTAACATTGGTTCAACAACTGCTCCACTTCTTTCTGAATGACCAACTTGATGAACAATATTTTCTATTTTAATTAAATTACCTTCTTTATCAATATTATTAACTAATTTATCTCGACATGCATAACGATCTAAACCTTTATATTCTTCACCACAGCAATCAGCCATTGTTGCATCATCATTAATAACTATTGGGTGATTAAACCCATATTTTTGGCCAATAATAAAGTCATTTGGGTCATGAGCAGGAGTACATTTCATAGCCCCAGTACCAAATTCAATATCAACATATTCATCAGCAATAACAGGAATTTCTTCATGATTTGCTGGGTTAATTACTTTTTTACCAACAATATCTTTATATCTTTCATCTTTTGGATTAACTACAACGCACACATCGCCAAACATTGTTTCAGGTCTAGTAGTAGCAACAGTTAAATATTGATTTGTTCCAACAATATAATATTTAAAATAATAAAATTTACCTTCATCATCTTGGTGAACAACTTCAATATTAGATAAAGCTGTTTTAAAAACTGGGTCCCAGTTAATTATTTTTTCACCACGATAAATTAATCCTTGATTATATAAAGTGACAAAAACATGTTTAACAGCTTTATTTAAACCTTCATCAAGAGTAAATCTTTCTTTAGAATAATCTAAGCTTAAGCCCATCATAGCCCATTGAGAATGAATAGTATCTGCATATTCATGTTTCCATTCCCAAGCTCTTTTTAAGAATCCTTCACGTCCTAAATCATATCTAGAAACACCTTCTTTACGAAGTCTTTGTTCAACTTTAGCTTGTGTAGCAATACCTGCATGATCCATTCCAGGTAACCATAAAACATCATATCCTTTTGCTTTTTTATATCTAGCAATAATATCTTGAATAGTAGTGTTCCAAGCATGCCCTAAATGAAGCATACCTGTAACATTTGGTGGTGGAATAACCATAGAAAATTTAGTCTTAGTTTCATCACCACTTAAAAAATAACCTTTATCTTTCCAATTTTGATATTTACCTTTTTCAACTTCTAAATGAGAATAATGGGTTGATAACATAATTTTTTCCTCCTAAATAAAAAAAACGTCCATTATAAGGACGTTAAATACGCGGTACCACCTTAATTTGATTAAATATATAATCACACTTAATTGTACTTTAACGCAGCTAACGAAGATTCCTCTTGTTCTCCCTAGCGACCAAAATAAATTATTATACATTTTTTCACCAACCAAATGCTCTCTAATAATAATAAATATATTTACCTCTAGTTCATCGACAAAATAATATTAATTTATTTTTTTATATTTATCAACAAAAATAATAATACTCAACATAATTTATTCTTTTCATATAATTTATTGGAGGGATAAAATGAAAGACTTTTTTATTAAATTTAAAAATAAAATGCCTTATTATAAAGATAAAATATTATCTTCTATTGATGTATTGTTAATTTATCAAGGAATTTTATTTATTATATCTCCAACAGGAGTTAATCAATTATTATTAATTGGTTTTATAATCATTTTTGTTCTGTATCTATTGAAGAAAATATAACTTCATTATCTAAAGATAAAACTTTATCTAAATAAGAATTTATTTTAATTAGATGATTTAAATCTTCTTGAATATCATTATATCTATGATAATCAAAAATATATAACATCGCCATTAAATATTCTTTTTCATAATTATTTAAAGGATTTATTTTTAAATATTCTTTGATATATGGACCAATATTTAAATAATTAATATTTAATTTTGAAATTAAATTATAAATATCTAAACTTGCAAAATTAAAACCAATATTTTCAATAGAAATTATTTTTTCTTGTTTTAATATAATATGATCAAAATCAAAATTTTGATATGTTAAACATAATCTCATATTTTTTTGAGTTTTAACTTCATTTTCTAAATTTAAAACATGATTAGATGCTTCATTTAGAGCATTCATCATTTTTTGATAATGTAATAAAAAATACCAATTATTTGGTGAATGGTAATCTTTTCTTTCTTCAACTTCCATTCTAGAATTTAAAATAGAAGATAATTCTTTAATTTTATCATCTAAATAATTTAAAATACTTTCTAAATAATTATCGTTTGAATTAATGTTTATATATGTTTTTTTATGTAATTCAGCAATTTTTTTTACATAAAAAGACAATTTTAAATCATATCCTAATATTTTTTCATCATGATAATATTGATAAACAATATAATATGAATCATTTTCCAACTGCACATATTTATTATTGTTTCCTTTTAAAGGTAAATTAAAATTTTCCACATGACTTAAATATAATCTAGTAAATAAAGATTCTAAATCATCACTATTTACTTTTTTTATAATATAAGAATTATCTTTAGAATTAATTTTTATAACACTGTTTGATAATTTTATTTCTGCTAAATCGACAATATTATATTTATCTTTTATAAATTTAAACATTTTTTAAAGGAATTTGAATTAAATTGTTTTCTATAAATTCTTTATCATCATTTAATTTTTTTATTATATCTTCTTTAATATTAAATTTTTTTGATATTGAAAATAAATCTTCACCTTTTTTTATACGATAAAATATATAACTTGATTGATATTTTTCTTTAAATAGAACATCTTTTTCATTATTATTTCTTATTTCATTAACTTCATTTGATTTAACTTCTACTTTTTTCTTTTCTTCTTTTATAACTGGATCAAGAATAACAATATTTTCATCATTTAAATTTATATTAGTATTTTCATTTCTTGATAAAAAATCTCTTAATTCATTTTCTAAAGATGAATTGTTTAAAAAACAAAAATTCGAAACTGGAACATCTTCACCATCAACTTCATAATTTATTTTTAATTTTAAAATATTTTCTTCTTGAGAATAATCATAATCATTAATTCTTACTTTAATATCTTTTTTATTATATTTACATTTATTTAATGTAATATTAAAATCTCTTTTTTCATGTATAACATTTTCATTATCAAACATTAAATCAATATATAATTTACCAAAAATCTTTATTTCATCAGCGTTATCAATAATTTCTTTTTCATCATACAACGCTACATTGGATACTATATTATTATTTGATAAATTAAAATCATAATTTAATTCAAAATTTTCCATATAAAAACCTCCAATCAATTTTATGATTAGAGGTTATTAATTATTCTAGATAAGAAATTATTTTTTCTTGGATTTTATTTAACAGATTTTGTTTATTAACTGAAGCAAATAAATAATCATTTTCAAAATTATATAATTTAATATTTTTTAATATTTTTGCTTTTTCAGCTTGTTTTAATTTATCTTCTTTAGTAAAAATCAATTCAACTGGATAATTCATATCTTGAAAATATTTTATTACATTTATTTCATCATCTGTTATTTCTCTTCGAGAATCTAATAAATAAAATACAGCTTTTAATGAACCATTATTTTTCAAATAATCATCCATCATTTCTTCAAATAAATCTTTTTCATAAGCTAGTTTACGATACCCAAAACCAGGAACATCAACTAAATAAAATTTATTATCAACTAAATAATAATTTACTAATTTAGTTTGACCTGGAGTTTTAGAAACATAAGCAAGATTTTTTTGATCAACCAAAGCATTAATTAAACTTGATTTACCAACATTAGATTTACCAATAAATAAAATATGAGGATAATCAAGTAAATGATCATTTTTACTAAAAGCTGATTTAATAAATTTTGTATTACGAAAATTAATCATTTTTTATACCAATGCATGTTCAAGAGCTTGTTCAACATTATCTAGTAAAACAAAATTAATATTTTTTCTTACTACTTCTGGTAAATCTTGAATATTTCTACTATTTTCTCTTGGAATAAGCACTTTTGTAATACCAGCTTTATAAGCAGCAAGAGTCTTCTCTTTTAATCCACCAATAGCTAAAGCATTACCTCTTAAAGTAACTTCACCAGTCATTGCAACATTAGAATGAACTTTTCTATTAGTTAAACAAGAAACAATAGCCACTGTTAAAGCAATACCTGCTGAAGGACCATCTTTTGGAACAGCTCCTTCTGGAACATGAACATGAATATCATGTTTATCAAAGAAACCTTCTTCAATACATAATGAAGAAGCATTAGCTTTAACATAACTTAAAGCAATAGTAGCAGATTCTTTCATTACATTACCCAAATTTCCAGTTAAAACTAATCCACCTTTACCTTCAAAATAAGTAACTTCGATTGGTAAAATTTCTCCACCAACAGATGTATATGCAAGTCCGGTAACAACACCAACTTGATCTTCTTTTTCTTTAGAAGAAATTTCAAATATTTCTGTACCTAAATATTCTTTTACTTTTTTAATGTCAATTTTAATCTTTTTATTAGATTTAGATTTTAATTTATTAACTAAAGTTTTTCTTATTAAAGTACCTATTTTTCTTTCAAGTTCACGAACCCCAGCTTCTTTTGTATAACAATCCATTACATAATATAATGCTTCATCTGTAATATTGAATTCTTTTTCATTAATACCATTTTCTTTACATTGTTTAGGAATTAAATGTTCTTTAGCAATATGGAATTTTTCTTCATTTGTATATGTATTTAATTCAATTAATTCTAAACGATCTTTTAAGGCAGGTGGAATATTTTCCAAATAATTTGCAGTTGCAATAAATAATACATTGCTTAAATCATAAGGTTCTTCAATATAATTATCTTGGAAAAATTTATTTTGTTCAGGATCAAGAACTTCAAGTAAAGCAGAAGCAGGATCACCATGAATATTAGAAGTAAGTTTATCAATTTCATCAAGTAAAAATACTGGATTAATTACTCCTGCATTTTTCATTCCTTTTATAATTTTACCTGGCATTGATGCGACATAGGTTCTTCTATGTCCTCTAATTTCAGCTTCATCAGATGTACCACCTAAGCTTGCTTTAACAAATTTTCTATTTAATGCACGTGCTACAGATTTAGCTAATGAAGTTTTACCTGTTCCTGGTGGCCCAAATAAACATAATATAGGAGCTTTTAAAGAATCAGTAACATTTTTAACAGCTAGATATTCTAAAATTCTTTCTTTAACTTTTTCTAAACCATAATGATCTTCATTAAGAATTTGTTCAGCATGATTAATATCATTATCATCGGTAGATTTTTGATACCAAGGTACTTCCATCATTACATCAATATAACCTTTAACCATTGATGATTCTACTGAAGCAGATGGTAATTGTTTATAATGATCTATTTCATTTTTAATTTTCTTTTTAACTTGATCAGGGAAAGGTTCATTATCAAGTCTTTTTAAATAATTATCAATGCTATCTGAATCAGGATCATCATCCATTGAATTTAATTCATCTTGAATAGCTTTAAGTTTTTCTCTTAAAATATATTCTTTTTGACTTTGATCAGCTTTATCACGAACAATTTTATTTAAATCATTTTCAATTTGTTCGTCCATTTTAGTATTAATTAAACATTCTTTTAAAATTTCTATTCTTTTACTAACTAAAGATTCTTCAAGTAAAGATTGTTTAACATTAAATGGAAAATCTAAATAATTACCTAAAATATTAGTAAATTCTTCTTCAGTCACTCCACCTTGTAATTTATATAAAATTGGACGAGAAACATTTACCATATTATTCATATCGGCAATAAATTTTACAATTTCTTTCATTCCAGAAAGGCTTTTTGGAGAACTATCTTCATTTTCTAATGGATATTCTTCATATTCACATTCGTAACTATCTTTATCATGATATTTTGTATGAATAATATTAGTAATTTTTATTCTAGAAATAGAAGTTACTCTAATACGATACAAACCATTTAATTCTTTAGATGCACCAATAACACATAAATTACCAACTAATTCAATATCATCATCGCTTGGTTCATTAATAGATACATCTTTTTGAGTTGTAACAATAATTTTTGAATCAAATTCATCTAAAGATCTATTTATAGTAGAAATAGAAAAAATTCTACCTACATCAATATTAATTGATGTTTTTGGAAATAAAACAGATCCTCTTGTAATTAGCAATGGTAACACTTTTAACTCATCAACCATTATAATTCCTCCTTAGAATAAGAGAAGGAAACTATATCAGTTTCCTAGTCTTTGTTGTTTTCTAAAATGAATTTTGTAAATAATTCATTTCTTAAATTTCTTAAAACTTCATTTTTGTTAGGTTCAAGAGCTTTTTTAATATCTTCAACTTTCATATTATATAATTTTGCTAATTCAGCATATTTATCATTTAAAGCTTTTGAATCGACAATAATGTTTTCTTTACGGCAAATTTCATCGATAACTAACATACCTTTAATATTATGTTCAGCTTCTTTTTTCTTATCAGCAAATAATTGATCTTTATCAATATTATTAATATTTAAGTAATCTTCAAATTTTAAGCCATTTGATTCAACTTGTTTTTTAATATTATCAATCATAGCATTTGCTTCATCAACTAATAAAGTATCAGCAATATCAACTGTAGCATTATCAACAATTGTATCTACTATAGCGTTTAATCTAGCACTATCAGCTTCTTTATTTGCTTTTTCAATTAAATCTTTTTTAACTTTTTCTTTATATTCATCAACTGTTTTAATACTTTCTAAATCAAGTTCATTAACAAATTCATCATTTAATTCAGGAAGAACAGTTTGTTTAACTTCATGACATTTAACAACAAATTTAGCATCTTTACCAGCTAAATTTTCAACATAATTTTCTGGGAATTTAATATTGATTGTTCTTTCTTCTTCTGATTTAATACCAACTAATTGATCTTCAAAGCCAGGAACAAATGAATTAGAACCTAATTTTAAATCATATCCTTTTGCTTCTCCACCATCAAATGGAATATCGTCAATATAACCTTTAAAATCAATAGTTACTGTATCACCATTTTCAGCAGCGCCATCTTTTAAATTTAAAGTTGCATGATTATTTAATTCTTTATTTAAAGCATCATTAACATCATCTTCAGTTACTTCTTTAACTACTTTTTCAACTTTAATTCCTTTATATTCACCTAAAGTTACTACTGGAGGTAATGCAACAGTTACTGTACATTCAAGTTCAGTTTCACTTAATTTAGTAACATTTAATTTTGGCTCTGCAATTACATTTAATTTTTCTTCATTTAAAACATTAGAATATTCTTTGTTTACAAGAGTAAACATTGCATCTTGTAAAACTTCAGCTGGATTAATTCTTGCTTTTGCTATACTTGCAGGAACATGTCCTTGTCTAAATCCATCAATTTTTAATTTAGCACTTAATTTATTAAATTCTTTTTCTTGTGCTTTTTTCCATTCATCACCATTTGTTATAAAACTAATAACAACTTGTGAACCATTTTTTTCAACTTTTCTTTCCATAATAAAAAATCTCCTTAAGTTTTTTGCATATAATATTTTATATTATAAATATAAATAGAGCAAGACTATTTTTATTTAAGTAGCAATTTAATAATTAATTTAAGATATTTTAGCATTAATAATGTTAATAATTTTATTTAATTCAATTTCTGTCATTTGAGTATTATAAACTAATTGAGAGAAACTTGGATTTTCTAATAAATATTTTTTAGCAACAAAAATCAAAATTTCAGCAATATTTCCATATTCATCACACTCATTTATAATAGAAGAAGGAAACATTTTAACTTCTAATGTATTTAATAATTCTACAGCAGTATTTATTACACTAGGATTTTCATTTTGATTTTTAATATAATTACTTACCTTTTTATAATTTTCTCTATCAAAAGGTAATAATGTTTGAGAAGGATTAAATTCAAACATCTTATCACCATCAGTAACTTTAAAAATATCATTAACCGATTGCTCAATTAAAATAAATTGTAATAAAATTTTAGAATAATAAGAAATAGAAGAAATTAATGCATCTTTAAAAAAAGGCAAACAGTTCCTAACATTATATTGAGATAAAAAGGATATAGATTTTGACAATTTATCTTCATTTTGAGAATAAATATCTTGTTCAGCTTCTAATAACGAATATTTATGTTGTTTAGTAGGTGTCATTAATTTTTTTATTTCTTTTTCTAAATCATTCATAAAATCATCTGTTGTTAAATTTATAAATGGTTCATTTTGATAACATTTTAAAACTTGTAAAGCTTCAATATATTTTTCTTGTAAAACATAAAAATTGACATGATGACCTATAAACAAAATAGGATCTTTTTTATAAATTTTATCTTTATATTTTTTAACAAAATCACTTAATAATTCTTCATCAAAAGTACTAGAAATTAATTTCATAGCTAAAAATAAGTCTTTTATATCATCACTTTTTTCTAATTCAATAATTTTATTTTTTATTTCATCATTATTCATAAATTAATTTTATTTTCTATTTCCTTATTAAATTTCTTTTTTACAAATTCTAATGCTTCTTTTAAATTAGGTTTTCTAATACCCAATGAATGGCAATCACTGGCAATAAAATCTACTAAATTAGCTTTAATAAATTTAAAAACATTTTTTTGTATTGATTTACCAAAATCACCTAAAATTGAAGAAGTATTTATTTGAATTAACGCGCCAGTTTCTTTAATTTTTTTTAATTTTTTTACATCCATATATTCATATCTTTCTGGATGAGCCAAAATTGGTTTATAACCTAAATATATAATTTCTGCTAATATAGAAGAGATATCATAATATTCTTGATAAAGTGGAAATTCTATCAAAACATAATTAGTATCACCTAAAGTAATTACTTCATGCTTATTAAATTCATGCATTAATTCATTAGAAAAATATAATTCTGCTCCAAAAATAAATTTTATTGGTAAATCTTTATATTTATTTATAAATTCATTATATTTTTCTTTTAATAAATTTTTATCAGAAC
>CAJKZK010000062.1 GCA_905204225.1 uncultured Bacillota bacterium | reverse complement strand
CACTTAATTTAAGCTTATATAAAATTAATTTAGTAACAATAGATAAAAATATAGCTTCTAAAATACTAGATAAAAGTAACATACAAGGAATCAAAGAAACAAAAATAGATTTTAAATAAATTAATTTATTTTCTTCTATCCCCATTTTTACAAACAAATTAATAAATTCATTAGCAAAAGAAATAGTATCTTGCACTAAATCATAATTAAATAAATATGCAAAAAAGACACTAGTAAATAAGCTCATTAATAAAAATAAACTAATTAAAATTATCATTTCTAAATATAATTTAATTTTCTTTTTTAATAATTCTGGATAAATAGTTCCAATACAAATAGTTGGAATAACATAAAAACAAGTACTTAATGGATTTATTAAAACAAAAGAACCTATAATAGTGCTAAAACCCACAATAATAGTCTCTTTTATTGAATATTTATATCCATAAATACATAAAGGAATTGGTAATAAAAAATAAATAAATTCTTCTAATATTCCACCAAAAAAACGACTAAAAATTAAAACAACTAAATATATTGCAATAATAATTGCACCATCAGTAATTACCTTAACTCTATTCTTATTCATATTAATATATTATCATAATAAATAAAAATTATTCATAAATATTTAATTAAAAAAACTCTCACATATATGAGGACACTCTTCTTTGACCATTATTATCTTTTCTCATTATTGGGTTATTATCACAATATGAAAATAAATTAAATTGTACTAAATCCTCAACATTATAAATTAAATTATCCACTTTATCAGGTGAAATAAATCTTTTTAATTTAGGTGAATAATGTCTTCCTGATAAATAAAGGTCATTGCAAAATACCTCTAATTTGAATTTTAATTTCATAATCATTATTTAATAATTAACAACTATAATTCATAAATAAAGTAGTTATAAGTAATGTTAATTTAAATAATTAATACATATTATAAAAAATAACATACAATGTTTAACATTTATTCTATTTTATTATCATCATTTGAAAATATCAAACACCTTATTTTTTCATAAACTTTGCTACTAAAATTTCCAATTTTTGAAAAATTAATTTTATTAAATAATTCACCTAATAATATAGATATTAAATGTATAATCAAATCAATAAATGTACAAACAATAAAGACACTAAAAGTTATTAAAATGGAATATAAAAATAAATATGGAGAATTTATATATGATGATACTTTGAATAATTCTTTCCATATATAATTTCTAATATATGGATTATCGTGGATTAAATAAACACCAAAAGTAGAAGACGCTATTAGATTTATGATCTTATTTTTTCTTTCTTTCATAGTGGCAAAAAAGCAAAATAGAAAAATTGAAATAAGCAAAAATGTAATTTTATCTTGTGAGAAAAAGTAATAAGACGAATAATCTTTATAAGCATAATCTTTATTAAAAATTAAAAAAGAAACACCTAATATATATGTAAAAAGATATAAACTTATAAAACCAATTAAATATGTTTTATGTTTAAATCTTTTATCAAAACCATAAATCTTTATATAGCCTGCGATTAAATATAATAAAATAAACCAAATTAAGTTATTATTAAAAATTAATGAGCGATTAAAAAATGGGAAACTTGAAAACAATATGACTAAAATAACAATTAAGGTTTGATAAGATTTTTTTGGTAAATTATATATTACAATATTTATAAATGGATGAAGTAAAAATAAAACAACATATGTTGTAGCAAACCACCATTGATCATAATATAAAACAAAAAAATTATGAATAAAGTTATCTAAAGTAAAGGTTTCTTTGTTAAAGAAAATAAATACAAAAAATATTGTTAATGAATAAAATATTAATTCACCATAAAATTTTAATATTTTCTTTAAATTAAAAATACATTTATCTTTAACAAGAAAATAACCAGTAATTAACACATAAGTATTCGTTGCAATCTTTCCACCAGATTCCAAAAAATAATGCCATAAATGATTAAAAGAAAATTCTTGATATTCGTAATAAAATCCACCATGAACAGCAAAATGATGAAAAATGATCATAATCATTAATATAATTCTTAATAATTCAAGATTTGAATTTCTATCCAATTTTAATTTTGTGATTACTTTTTCCATAACAATCTCTTAATTTTATTATTGTATCATGAAATTTTTTTATTATATAGCTTTATTAAATATGTGTATATTTTTTCATTTGAGTTAAATATAATAGTTTTATTATTTGAGATTTGTTTAATTTTGGCGATTTTAGATATTTTTTTATTACAATCTAAACATAAAAATAACTGTAATCATTATAAACTTTGATATCTTTTTTTAAATCTTTTATTAACCATTCTTCATTAATTAAACTAAATAAATTATGACTTTCTACATAAAATATAAATTGCCATGTAGAAACATCAACATTATATTTATGTGCAATATCAATAAAAGCTTTTAAATAATCATTTTTATAATTATCCTAATAAATATCAATCAATTTATAATAAATATTATTAAAGGCAATAAATAAAATAATATTATTGAGATATATAGAGATTTTGAAGCAAATGTTCAAATTTATTCATCAATATCAAGAATATTTAGAATTCTTTTGAATGTTTCTTATCAATCAAAGCAAATGTTTCTGAACCAACCACTTTCTATATTCCAGTTTGCAAGCCCATGATAATAGAAAGGCATTTTTGAATATTCTATAATAAAAGAAAACGCCCAGTATTTTATTGTCTTATATCGTGGATGTTATAGCATAAATAAAAAAATACTGTACAAAAATACTACTTAAAACTTTAATATTGAATAATAGAGTTAGCGATACCAATTAATCATGTAAAAAGACAGGTATTGTTTTACCTGTCTAATAAATATTTAATATTCTTCTTCTGATTCAACTATTTCTTTTTCTTTAATATGAATCTTATCAAGACTAATTAAAGTAATAAATATTGCATCCGCTAATACCATAGCGCCAATAATACCCCAAGCTGAATACATACCAACTCTCCAAGGAGAAATATCATATGTAATAGATGCAGAAGGAGAAATACCTTGTACACAGTTTGAATTTGCTTTATTAAATAATATATGCTTACAAGCCATCTTTAACCAATAAGTTGCAGTTGGTGAAGTTGTATCATATAATCCATCGGTACCATTATTAGTTAATGTTAAATCTCCACCTCTTCTTAATAAGAAATCTGTAGTCATATATGTATTTTTTTGACCACCTGCATCAGTAATTGCAGTTCCAGTAAAGCCAAATTCATCACGTAAAATACCATTAATTGATATAGATGCTCCACCATATGTTGCACCAATTCTGTTATAAGAAGTCATAATACCAGTAGCAGCAGACATTGTTTTTGTTGAAAGAGTATTTTCTAATTCGCCATTTTCTTTTTCAGCATAATATTTAACTTCCATCTTTGCTTCTTTCATATAGAGTTCCCAGCCCTTTAAATAGACTTCTCTAAATGCTTGTTCATTAACCCAAGAACAATATCCATTCTTTTGTCTATTGGTTTCTTGTTCATTTAAAGCATAGTGTTTCATAAAAGTAATTAGACCTTTTTCAGAAGCTCCACTTGATTCAGCAGCAGCCATTTTACCAGCTAAAATACCATCTTCAGAATAATATTCATAATTTCTACCACCAAATGCACTTCTATGCATATTTAAACCATATCCATAAATACCAGTAATTAATGATCCACCTGCTAGATAGTTAGCATGAGCTTCTTCACCAAATGCTTCACCCAATTCTCTAGCTAAATCAACATTAAACGTAGCAGCAACCATTGGATCACCACAATACCATTTATTAATATTTTTAATAGTTAAAGCGTGTGCATAATATCCATAAGGAGAATCAGCATCATATGATTCAGGAACACCATTTTCAACATCAGCTTTTTCATTCCAACCACCATTAGCAAACATTTCAACAAGTTTTTCTCTTGTAAATTGATTCATATAATGATCCCATTTTTCATCATTGAAATCAACACCTCTCATAGATGAAAGTGTATAACTTGTTTCATCAGTATTAACACTAGGCATTTCTTTAATAGGGTTATTTTCTTCAGCCCATACATCATAAACAGCTACTTGTTTTTTAGCTCTTTCATCACTAAGAATATAATCATCTTCTTTAGGAGCTTCTGGGAATGAAGATTTGAAATTTGATCTTGTAAAATTAATACAATATCCTTCACCTTGTTCAGCTTCTGTATAATCTTTAAATTTATAATTTAATTCATCGTCTTCTTTATTAGTAGCAGTTGTAACATCAGTAAGACGTTTTCCATCTTTACTATCTTTATAAACAAATGTTTTTGCAATTGAATCTGTCCAAAGAACTTTATCTTTATTAGATGTCATTTTATCAATATCAACCCATGAATGAGCATTTTCCATTAAATAAAAATTATAATCACCTTTTTCAAGAACATAACATTTCTCATTTTTATAATCATAAGAAGTGATATAATCACGATTTACTTTTATTTCAACAGTATCAGATTCACCTGGAGCAAGTAATTTAGATTTAGCAAAACCTGCTAAAGTAACATGAGCTTTTTCAATTCCACCTTTAGTATAAGGGACATTAACATAAATTTGAGCAACATCTTTTCCTGAATACTTATTACCAGTATTTGTTATTTTTACTTTAAAGGTATATTCATTTGTTGATTCATTAAAAATTGGTGTAGATGCAAATTCTTTAGAGAATGTTGTATATGACAAACCATATCCAAAAGGAAAAACTACTTCTTCATCATAATTAAATCCAACATAATTTCCATTCATCGCTTCTTTAGCAGCTGTTTCATAATATCTATAACCAACATAGATACCTTCTTCATAATCAACAAAATATGTTTCTTCTTGATATGAATTTAATTCATCAGAATTATCATATAAATAAGAACCAAAATTTTGATATGTAGGATCTTTTCTTAAATCACGAACATATGTATCAACTAAATGCCCTGAAGGAGTTACTTCACCAGTTAAAATATTTGCTAATGCAGTACCACCTTGCGAACCACAGCAACCTGCCCAAATAGCAGCTTTTACTTTAGTAAAATCATATTTAGTTTTAGTATAAGGATCAGTATAAAATCCATCTTTCATATTAGGGTCGTTTTCTTGTAACCAACCTAATTCCATAGCGTTAGCAGAGTTAACAACAATAATAACTTTTGAGAAATGTTTTGATGCATAATCAATAAGTTTTAATTCTGCATTAGTAATAACTAATCCACTTCTATTTTGCTCTTTAGCACCAACATTTAATGATTGATCATTACCTTCACCTGAATTTCTTTTAATAGTAATAATTGCAGTATTATAGTTAGCAAATGTTGATTCAATAGAAGCAAGAGAAGCTTCAGGATTATCAAAATCACCTGATACTGTATTATATAAATCTTCTGTTGCTTGATTAAATTTACTACCAAAATGATTCTTAATTCCTTTACCTAAAGAAATAGCACCTGTTGTCGTTGCAGGGTCTTCTCCACCAGACATATTATTATGCCATGAATAATAACCTAAAACTGTAACACCATCTGTTTTTGCTATAGGAAGAGCACTATCATCATTTTTTAATAATGTCATACCTTCTTCTGCAGTTAATTGAGTCATTCTTTGAGCATTTTTTAATGCATCTTCTTGATTATCAAATTCAAAATCAATATAATCTGCTGTCAAAGAAGAATTATCTTTAACATGTTGAGAACCTCTTCCTAATAATAAGTCAAGGTTGTTTGATTGAATATTAGCCGCGACAGTTATACCAGTCATTAAAGCCAAACTTAATACACCAGCTGTTGCTAAATATGAAACTATTCTATTTTTTCTTTTCATTTTAAATTTTCTCCTTCATTAAGCTTTTGCTTTAACACTTCTTGCATAATATTTTTGGAAAAGAAGTGATCCACAATTTATTAATTTAACAATACCAGCTATTAAACAAATAATTAATGTATATGTTGGATAAAAACATTTACCAAAATATAATTCGCCTTCCATTGCTGGTTTTAAATAAGTTGCATAATAATCTGTGTATGAATCTTTTACTGATTGAGCAGATGAAATCCAGAAATTATCACAATTGAATAAAATAATTCCACCTACAATCAATAATATAGCCACAACGCCTTCAACAATAGCTCTTTTCTTATTTGTTCCTCTTCTTGAAAAATTTGTTATTAACATAACAGTTGCTACAATACAGCCTATTAAAGGTAAAAATAATCCTAAACACATCCAAATATTAAATCCTGCTTCAGAATATCCTTGAATAATCATATTGCCAAATCCTGCAAAAATTGTTTGATATCCTGGATAAGAAAATCCATCAGCGTATTTTGTTCCTTCATCAGTAATAATTGTAATCACATCAGCAAAATTAAATATTATTAAAGTTACTAAAGCATATAAACCAAGCAAAATTGAAACAACACTCAATGTACGATTAACTGGTTTCATTACTTTTAAAATTTTATTCTCGTTATTCATATAATTTTACTCCTTATTTAACCAATGCTAATACAACATCAGTTGATGCATCTGAGCCCCATGGAGTTTTAGCAGACACTGTATAAGTAATTGTTTTTTCTCCATCAGTTGTAACACTTGTATATGTTTTTTCACCTATAACAATAGTATACTCACCATTATTTTCAGTCCAAGTACCTTCAGCTTCTTTATTCCAGGTATTTTTATATAATTTAGCAACTCCGCCATCAAATAATTGCATTGATAAATTTCCTGATCCACCACCTGGGCCAGATATTTCATATCTACCAGCAAATTCTGCTTTTGGTGCTCCTTCAAAATCAGCGATACTTAATTTCTTCCATTTAACATCTGGATTTTGTGAATTAATAAATACATATGAACCATATTGAATTTTATATCCTGGTCTATCTGGATTAATAGTCTTATCAGCTTTATAAACTGTATCACCTTTCTTTACTGTAATATTTTTATTTGAATCTTCACTCCATGATAAGTTTTCTGATTCAACAACTCTATTAACACCTCTTGGTGTATTAATATTAACTGATCCATCACTATGTAAATACATATATGCATAAGCAACAGAATTATTATTACCAGTAGCTAAAGAAGTAAAGATATATTTAGAATCTCTTTTATCCCATGTTTGATAATCTTTTGCTAATTTTGATTTATAATTAATATCTTTTGCTTGGAATTTAACAAAGCTTGATCCTGCAGGAGTATTAACTGTATAATAAAATTCATGTCTTCCTTCAACTTTATTATAATCACAATGAATTGTTGTTTTGTTTTCATCTTGGAATGAGAATACATATCCATAACCATCATCAATAGTATAAGTACCATTTAATGTATATTCATATGGTGTATAATCTTCTTTGACTATTTTTAATGTTGTTGAAGCAGATTTTGTTTTGTCATCTTTACTTGTTGCAGTAATTACTACTTCACCTTCTGCTAATGGTGTAATTGTTCCACTTGAAACAGTGGCAATTTTTTCATCACTTGATTTCCACTCAACATCTTTTGTTGTAGCGTTTTCAGGTAGAATTGAAGCAGTGGCTTTAACAGTTTCACCAATAAAAGCTTGGGTTTTATCTAATGTTAAAGAAACACTTTCAACAGCGACTTTAGTTGTTTCTCCACCTCCTGGAGCTCCTCCACTAGATCCGCCTCCTGGAAATCCACCTCCTGGAAATCCACCTCCTGGGAATCCACCGCCTGGAAATCCACCGCCTGGGAATCCACCTTGGTTACCACCAGATGATGTAGCACGACCAACAACAGTACCATTTAAAGTAAATTTATTACTTTTTTGATCAATTGATCCTTTAAATTTGTAATTATAATTACCGATTTTAACCGCAGTATTATAACCACTATTGTCCGAAGCAACAAATGTTACAGGAACATCAATTTCACTTTTACTAACATTAAGACCCATACCGACCGATGCACCTATAGTGGCTAATGTTAATACAAGTAAACTAGTTTTTTTGATGATGTTTTTCATCTACTTTTTCTCCTTATATTATGAAATGTAAATTTCACAAGTAAAACATAGCATAAAAAAAGCCCTTACATTTTTATAAGGGCTATCATAATAATTTAATGGGATATTACAAATTTATCAAGGGACGAAAATACTCTTTTAGGGATAAAATTAGATTATCATAGAATTATTTTTACGAGAATACGCTAAATATTCTTTAATAACTTCATCTCTTCTTTTTTTACTTAAAGGGATAGTAATATCATTAGTTAATTTTATTTCTTCATTTGATATAATTCTTATATAACTTTGATTAACAATATAGCATTTATGAACACGAATAAATCCATCATCTTTTAATTTATTTTCTAAAGTAGATAAAGGGATTCTTATTGTTTCTATTTTATTATCTTTAGTTACAATATCTTGATAATTTCTATCACTAGAAATATAAACTATTTCATTTATTTTAAAAGATATTGTTCTATTTTTTTCTACAAATTCAATTTTTTTGCCTTCATCATTATTAGATAAATAATAATCATAAAACTGATTCATCATTAAACTAAAATCATCAATCAAATTAGATTTTCTAATAAAGCCAAAAGGGTGAATTGCTAAACATTCAAAAACTAAATCTTCTCTTTGAGATAAAAAAATGATATGTGTATTTTTATTGATAGACAAGGTTTCTTCAGCAACAGATAAGCCATTTTTTTCTGGCATATCAATATCTAAGAAAATAAGATTAAAATTTTCTTCTTTAATAGTTGCTAAATAATTTAAAGGATTATAAAAAGAAGTAATATTATATTCAATATTTTTTTCTTTAAAGAAAGTATCAACAGCACTAGAAACAATGCTTAAAGCAGCTTTATCATCATCAATAATAGCAATTCTAAACATAATCTTATCCTTTCAAATTCATATATAATAACACATCACAAATAAAACGATTATCTTCAATTTCAAATTCTACATAACCATTATATTTTGAAGCAATATTTTTAATAATTTTTGTTCCATATCCATGATTTTTTCCATCTTTTCTTGTTTTAATAACATTATTTTTATCATATTTATTAATATCAATCGGATTAGAAACAAAAAAACGAATATAGTCATTTTGTTTTAAAATACAAACTGAAATAACTGAATTATCATCAATTTTATAATAATTTTCTAAAGCATTATCAATCATATTAGTTAACAAAGAAACAATATCATTATCATCAAAAGGTAAAATAGGTGGAACCACAATTTTTAAATTCATTTTTACACCATAAACTTTAGCTTTAGATAATTCTAAATTAATAATTGAATTAATAACATTATTTGAACAAGAAAAAGAAAATAATACTTCTTGAGAATTTACATAATTATCAATATAACTAATAGCCTCTTCTTTTTTATCTTGTTTTAAAAGTAAATTAACATAAGATAATTGATTTTTAATATCATGTCTAATTTTTTCTAATTCTTCTCGATTGTTTTTATCGATAGATATAGATAAATTTTCTGCTTCCACTAAAGTATTTTGTATTTCTAAACTAGTTATTTTATGCCTACTTACTACTATTGAATAAATAGCTACATAAGTAATATTTAAAATACATAATAATACAATATCTAATAATGACATTAATAAACAAATAGTCAAATCGTGATTATTATATTGATGTTCAAAAATACTTATAACAACTAATACAGTAGATAAAGCATAGCAAATAATTAGCACTTCTTTACTTAAAGTTTTATATCGAGAAATATCAAATTTATTAATTAAAATGCAAGTTAATAAAAACAATAAAGATGGCATAATTCTTCCTAATTGAATAATAAATGTTATTGAAGTCATTATACCTATTAACACTCCAAAATATTTTGATAAGACTTCTGTAATACAAATTGAGGCAATTAATACTGCTATTTTTATATATTTAGTTAATGGTTTTTCTTTAATCATTATTAAAGTAAATATTAAAACCATTAATGGTAAATTATAATTAAATAAATAATGAGTGGTTATAGAAGATAAAGCAAAAGAAAAAGCACATTCTATTATTAAAAATGCAAAACTAATAATAAAAATTAATCCTAATCTAATTATTTCTTTTTTATTAATTTGATTTTTCTTAATTAAAAAGCAAAAGCTTATTGCAATTAATAAATAAACAGAAAAATTAGTAAAATCAAAAATTCTTTCAAAAAATAATTTAAAACTCTCTATAAATCCCATATATGTTTATTATAATATACTTTATAAAATTTTCAACCCACAAAAAAATCACCCATTTCTGAGTGATTTTTACATTTCAATTAGTCAGCGATATATGGTAATAAAGCCATAAATCTAGCACGTTTAATTGCAACAGCAATTTCTCTTTGGTGTTTAGCACATGCACCTGTTGCACGACGTGGAGATATTTTTCCATTAGGAGAAATAAATTTCTTTAATGTTTCAACATCTTTATAATCAATTTCTTTGTCCTTGTTTTTTCCACA
>CAJKZK010000061.1 GCA_905204225.1 uncultured Bacillota bacterium | reverse complement strand
CAAACAATGAATATAAAAAAGAATTATATGATAAATTATTATTAAATAATATTTCTGTATATTCATTTCATACTAATTTTGATGAAGCAAAAGATGGTATGAATGATGCTTTGGCTTCATTATTACAATTAAATGATATTACACCAATTAATGATATACCAATGGCAAGAAAAGGTTATTTAACTAAACCAATGGAAATTCATGAATTTAGTAAATATGCTCTTGAAAAATTATCTTTAGAATATGGACAATTAATTAGTAATGGTAAGCAATATATTTCATCTGTAGGTATTATTGGTGGAAGTGGATCTAGTAACGCAATTAAAGCATTAAATGAAGGAATAGATATCTTTTTATCAGGAGATACACCTTATCATATTAGAAAAGAATTACAAGAAAGAAATTTGAATTATTTACATGTTGATCATGAAATTGAAGTAGCATTTTGTGATCAAATGAAGAAAATATTATTATCATTTGATAATAATTTACAAATTATAATTGTAAATGATGTAAAGCAAATAGAATTAATAATTCGTTAAATAATTAATTATTGGATTTATGACTTGATCTGGAGTAGAAGCTCCTGCAGTTATAAATCCTTTTTTATATTTATGTAAATCTAATTTTTTTATATCATCTAAATTAGAAATTTGATAAACATCAATTTTAAAATTGTTTTTTGCAACTTCATATAATCTAGTTGAGTTACTTGATATTTTGTCACCGATAACAAATATAACATCTTCATCAGTAATTTGATTAAAACATTTTTGTCTTAAAGAAGTAGCAAAACAAATATCATTATGAATTTCTATATTTTTAATTTTTTTAATTAATACATTATTGATTTTTTTTAAATCATCTTGAATTAATGTAGTTTGATTATGAACAGAAACATTATCTAAATTATTAATCAAAGAAAAATCTGGATTAAAAAAATCTAGGAATATAATTTTATTAGAAATAGATAAACTAGCAATAGTTTCTGGGTGTTTTTTAATACCTATATATATTACAGTTTTATTTTCATTTAAAGCATTGATAATAGATTTTTCATTTAAGATTACTTTAGGACATGTTGTATCAATTATTTTTAAATTTTTGTTTTTAGCTAATATTTCTAATTTTTTATCATGACCATGTGCTGAAAAAATAATTGTTCCTTCTTTAATAGAATTAATTTTTTCTTCTAATGAGCGTTCATCATCAAGAATTATAATGCCATTATTAATAAATTGTTCACAAACATTATTATTATGAACAAGTTTATTTAACATATATATTGGTTTGTTATCACGATTAATATTATTGACAATATTAATTGCGTTTTTTACGCCTTGACATAAACCATAGTGAGTGGCTAAAGTAATTTTCATATAATTATTATAAACTAAATTATCTTAAAGAAAAAATGGTTTTGAATAAGTTTGATTAGTTCTATAATCTTGATATACATTTTTTTTATTTGTTGGTTCTACAATTTGGGCTTCAACTTTTTCTATTTTTGGTTTATCTTTAGTTTTATTTTTATTAAATAAAGAATTCATATTTGAAACAAAATTTTTGCCTTGTTCTATTACAGGTTGAACTTTTTTATACAAAGGAATAACACTACTAATTGTATCTACACCTTTTTCGGCTTTAATAATTAAATCTTTAATTTCAAATGTTTTTCTTCCATTTAAAGGATTGATATAACTTCTTTGAGAAGGTATATTAATTGGATTTTGATATATATATTGATTGTTATAATATCTATTTATCATATAATCACCTATTTTAATATATTAAAAATTTAAAAAAGTGTTAAATTAACTAATAAGAAATCTTTTAATAATAACAATTTCATTGTATAATTAGTAGTGTTTTCAAGGAGAAATAAATTATGAATTTAAATGATTATATTGCAGTTATTAATGGTTATCCAAAAAAAGGTATTTCTTTTAAAGATGTAACTCCTTTATTAAGAAATAAAGAAGCTTTTAAATACACTGTTGAAGAATTAACAAAATTTGCTCTTGAATGTGGGGCTAATGTTATTGTTGGTCCTGAAGCTAGAGGATTTTTATTTGGTGCACCTGTCGCATTCAATGCAAACATGGGATTTGTTCCAGTTAGAAAACCACATAAATTACCAAGAGAACAAGTAACTTATACTTATGATCTTGAATATGGTCAAGATACATTATGTATGCATAAAGATGCTTTAAAAAAAGGTGATAAAGTTGTTATCATTGATGATTTAGTTGCAGTAGGTGGAACTATTGACGCAACAGTACATATGATTAATGAATTAGGTGCTGAAGTTGTTGGTGTTGCTTGTGTAATTGCTTTAAAAGGATTACCTGGAATTGAAGAATTACCAAAAAAATATAAATTTAAAGCATTACTTGAATTATCAGATAAGGAATAATAATTTATGGAAAAGTTTGTTTATGAAAAACATACTTTCCAGGATGTAAAAAATAAATTTGAAAATTATATTCATAATTCAGATGATATAAAAAGAATAGAATTTGCATTTGAATATGCAAGCGAAAAACATTCTGGTCAAGTAAGAAAATCAGGTGAACCTTATATAATCCACATTATTGAAGTGGCTTATATTTTAGCTTGCTTAAATGCTGGGCCAAATACTTTAATTGCAGGTATTTTACATGATGTACAAGAAGATTGTAATGTTACTAATGAAGAAATAAGTAAAACATTTTCTCCTGAAATTGCTACTCTAGTTGATGCTTTAACTAAAATTCAAGCTTTATCTAGAAGAAAAGATAAAGAATTTTTAGCTGAATCACATCGTAAAATATTTATTGCAATGGCTAGAGATGTACGTGTAATTATCATTAAATTAGCGGATAGATTACATAATATGCGTACTCTTGAATATTTAAATGAAGAGAAACAACAAAGAATAGCTAAAGAAACATTAGAAGTATATGCACCTATTGCACATCGTCTTGGTATGAATAATATTAAAAGTGAATTAGAAAATTTATCTTTATATTATCTTGAACCAGATAAATATGAATTAATAGATTCATTACTTAACAATAGTGCTACGAATAGAAAAAAGAATATCATTACGATGCAAAAGAAAATTGCTGATATGTTAATTGATAAACATATTAAATTTGATATATCAGCAAGAATTAAAAGTATATATTCAATTTACAAAAAAATATTTTTTAAAGGTCGTAAATTTGAAGAAATATATGATATTATGGCTATAAGAATTATTACTGAAACTGAAGTTAATTGTTATGAAGTTTTAGGTTATATTCATAGTATTTACAAACCAATTCCTGGTCGTTTTAAAGATTATATAGCAATGCCAAAACCAAATATGTATCAATCATTACATACAACAATTGTAGCTAATGATGGTAATATATATGAAATTCAAATTAGAACTAAAGAAATGGATGAAATTGCTGAAAGTGGTATTGCTGCTCATTGGAGATATAAAGAAAATGAGAAATATGATCCTAAGAAAGAACAAAAAGAAATTGAAGAAAAATTGCATTGGTTAAGCGATTTTAAAACTATAGAATCCAATAATAAAGATGCTTATGATTACATGACTGCTTTACAAAAAGATATTTTTGATGCAAATGTATATGTTTTTACTCCTTTAGGAAAAGTTATTGATTTACCAACTGGGGCTACACCTTTAGATTTTGCTTATAAAATTCATACTAAAGTTGGTGATTCAGCGGTTGGAGCGATTATTAATGGAGTATTAATGCCATTATCAACTAAATTAAAAACTGGTGATGTTTGTGAAATTAAAACTTCAAAAGTATCAACTGGTCCTAATGAAGGATGGTTAAATATTGTTCAAACTTCTTTAGCAAAAAATCATATTAGAAAATTTTTAGCTAAGAAAAATGAAGAAATTAATCGTCAAGAAAATATTGAACGTGGCAAAGAAATGATGCTTGAAGAATTAAAAGATTATGGTTATAACGAAAAACAAATGACCAAATTATTATCAGATGAAAAAATATTAAATAGATATACTAGTAATACTATTGAAGATTTATATGTAAATATTTCAAATAGATCACCTTTACCATCTGCAATTATTGATTTTTTAGGTTTAAAAAAATTAACTGATGAGGAAGCTTTAAATAGATATATTGAAAAAAATACATCAAAAAATCATGTATCATCTAAACAAGCTATTTTAGTTAGTGGAACTAGCAATGTAAAAGTAAATTTATCTCCATGTTGTTCACCATTACCAGGAGATAAAATAATTGGTTATGTATCCCATGGACAAGGTATTAAGGTTCATAGAATTGATTGCCCAAATATCAAAGATGAAACAAGATTAATTCAAGTTATGTGGAATCCAAATATGGAAGAATCTAAATTTCCAGTTAATATATTAATTAACGCTAATGATAGATTTAATTTATTAATTGATATAATGAATTTATTTTCTCAATTAAGTGTTCCATGTCAAAAAATATCTGCTAAAACCCATAAAGAAAATTCTACTGCATCTATTAATGCAACTGTTTTAATATCAAGTGTAAATAAATTACAAGATTTATTTAATAGTATTGTTAATGTTGATGGAGTTTATGAAGTAAAGAGAGTAACAAAATGAGAAAATATAAACCAAGTAAAAGAATTGTTGATCAAAAAGAATTAAAAAAATATGAAGTTAAATCTAATCAAAGATTAATTGATTTTTTATTAGAGACATTTTCTAATAAATCAAGAAATAATATTAAAACATTATTATCAAGGAAATTAGTTTTAGTTGATGGTGCACCTGTTTCTCAATTTGATTTTGAAGTAGTAACAGGTGATATAATTCAAATTTCACCAGTATCTGTAACTTCTACTAGACAAAAATCATCCAAATTAAAAATATTATATGAAGATGATAATTATTTAGTAATAAATAAACCTGCAGGATTATTATCTGTGGCTTCTGATAAAGAAAAAACTATTACTGCTTATAGATTATGTATGGACTATGTTAGAAGCAAAGATGTTCATAATCGTATATTTGTTACTCATAGAATCGATAAAGAAACAAGTGGCGTTTTATTATTTACTAAAGATGAAAAACTTCGTAATATATTACAAGATAATTGGAATGATTTAGTGGTTGATAGAGAATATATTGCTTTAATTGAAGGTAATTTAGATAAAGATGAAGGAACAATTGTTTCATGGCTTAGAGAATCATCAACTAATTTAATGTATTCAGCAAATAAAAAAGGTGATGGACAAAAAGCTATAACAAAATATAAAGTTCTTCAAAAAAATGATAAATATTCTTTATTAGATGTTCATATTGAAACAGGTAGAAAAAATCAAATAAGAGTTCATTTTAAAGAAAAAGGTCATCCAATTGTTGGTGATGAAAAATATCAAGCAACATTATATACTATTGGTAGATTAGGTTTACATGCAAGAAAATTATCATTAAAAAATCCTTTAAATAATCAAATAATGGATTTTGTATGTAATGAAGATCCTATATTTAAAAAAGTATTCGATAAAAATTTTGTTGAAATTAAACCAAAATCAATTAAAAAAGAGAAGAAAAAGAAATAAGTTAAAATTATTTTATTGTTAAAATAATAAATTTTATTTATAATTAATTTGTTCAAAGAAATAGAAACATTAAATTATTATTTGCTTAGAGAAAAGTCGTTTGGTGCAAGACTAAAAAATAAATTTAATTAGACACTATGGAGAACAATAACTGAATAAAGTAAGTTATTCGTTGACTAGCGTTAAAGTTATTAAGTGCATTTTTAAAAAAATGAATAAAGGTGGTACCACGTTAATAACGTCCTTTAAGGGTACCTTTTTTATTGAAGGAGGACTTTATGGTATATCAAAATCAAAGAGGAACATATGATGCTTTTGATGAAGAGGCGTTAAACATTGAAAATATTGTTGAAACATTAAAAGATATTGTAAAATTTTATGGATATAATCCTATTCATACACCTTTATATGAACAAACAGAATTATTTGCCCGTACTTCTGGTGAATCTAGTGACATAGTTACTAAAGAAATGTTTACATTTATTGATAAAGGTGGAAGAAATATTACTTTAAGACCTGAAGTAACAGCTGGTGTTATTAGAGCGATAGTAAATAATAAATTATACGCTACAAAAGATTTACCACTTAAATATTATTATTATGGACCTACATTTAGATATGAAAGACCTTCAAAAGGTCGTTATAGACAATTTAATCAATTTGGTGTTGAATGTGTAGGTGTTAATTCTTATTTATCTGATGTTGAAACAATATCTTTAGGTTTTAATGCTTTACAAACATTAGGTTTTGAAAATATTGTTTTAAAAATAAATACTTTAGGTGATGAAGAATCAAGAAAAAATTATCAAGTAGCGTTAAGAGAATTTTTCAAAGATAAAATTCAAAATATGTGCGATGATTGTAAAAGAAGATATGAAACTAATGTTTTAAGAATTCTTGATTGTAAAGATCCTGAAGATCAAGAAATTATTAAACAAGCACCTAAAATGAAAGATTATCTAAATGAAAATTCTAAAGAATATTTTGCTAAAGTTTTATCTTTACTTGATGAACAACAAATTCCTTATGAAATTGATGATACTTTAGTTAGAGGATTAGATTATTATTCTCATGTTGTCTTTGAATATCATTATTATTTAAAAGATGGTACTTCTATTGGTGCAATCGGCGCAGGTGGACATTATGATAATTTAGTTAGTGAAATTGGTGGTCCAGCTTTATCTAGTGTAGGTTTTGCTATTGGTATAGAAAGAGTTAATACTTTATTAAAAGAATTAATGCCTGAAAGCTTAGAAAAGACTTCATTAGATGTTTATATTATTCATATGGGAGAAGAAACTTTACAAACATCATTTATCTTAATGCAAGAATTAAGAAATAATTGTTTTAAAGTTGATATGTGTTTAGAAAATAAATCATTAGGTCAACAATTTAAAATCGCTAATAGAAAGAACGCTAAATTTGCTTTAATTATTGGTGAAAATGAAATGAAATCTTATGTTTATCCAGTAAAGAATTTAAAAACAACTGTTCAAGAAGAAGTTGATTATCATGATTTAATTGATTATTTAACAAATAAAATAGTATTTGAGGAGGAAGAAGAATGCTAAAAATGGAAAGTAGAACCCATACATGTGGTGAATTAAGAGCAAGTGATGTTAATAAAGAAGTCACATTAATTGGTTGGGTTGGTAAAAAAAGAAATTTAGGAAGCTTAGTATTTATTGATTTAAGAGATCATTTTGGTTATACCCAAATTATTGCTGAAGAAGCTAATTTTGATTGCTTAAAGAATATTAAGAATGAATATATTATTCAAGTAAGTGGTATTGTTCAATTAAGAAACAATAAAAATCCTAAATTAGAAACTGGTGAAATTGAAGTTGTTGCTAATAAAATTAATATTGTAAATACAGCAAATTTAACTCCATTTATTATTGCTGATGATACAGATGCTCTTGAAGATACAAGATTAAAATATCGTTATTTAGATTTACGTAGACCTGTAATGCAAAATTATTTAATGACAAGAGCAAAAATCACTCGTTCATTAAGAGAATATTTTGATTCTTATGATTTTACTGAAATAGAAACTCCTATTTTAACTTTATCAACTCCTGAAGGCGCTAGAGATTATTTAGTTCCATCAAGAACTAGAAAAGGATCATTTTTTGCTTTACCTCAATCACCTCAATTATTTAAACAATTATTAATGATTGGAGGCATGGAAAGATATTATCAAATTGCTAGATGTTTCCGTGATGAAGATTTAAGAGCAGACCGTCAACCTGATTTTACTCAAGTTGATATTGAAATGTCATTCATGAATCAAGATGAAATATTAACTTTACTTGAAAACGCAATAAAAAAAGTTTTTAAAGATGTAAAAAATCTTGATATTGAAACTCCATTTAGAAGAATTCCTTGGAAAATAGCAATGGGTAAATATGGTTCAGATAAACCAGATACTAGATTTGATATGTGCTTACATGATATCAAAGAAGATTTAAAAGATATAGATTTTACTGCTTTTAAAGAAGCTCAAGATATTAGATGTATTGTAGTTAAAAATGTAGCAAGTGTAACTTCAAGAAAAGTAATGGATTCATTAAATGATATTTCTAAAAAATATGGTATAAAACAAGTTACAGTTTTAAAATATTTAAATAATGAAATAGAAGGTTCATTTACTAAATTTTTAAATGATGAAATGAAACAAAATTTAATTAATCATTTATCATTAGAAAATGATGATATTGTTATTATTGCTGCCGGTGAATTCAATAAAGTATGTTTTGCTTTAGGGGCTTTAAGAACTCATTATGCTAAATCTTTAAATTTAATTAAACCAAATACATTTGATTTCTTATGGGTAGTTGATTTCCCATTATTTGATAAATTAGATGATGGCACTTATACTTCTGAACATCATCCATTTACTAGACCTAGAGAAGAAGATTATCCATTACTTGATACTGCTCCTGAAAAAGTTTTATCAGCAGCTTATGATATTGTTATTAATGGTTATGAAGCTGGTGGTGGTTCTTTACGTATATATGATCAAGAAATGCAAAAGAAAATCTTTAATATTTTAGGATTTACTGATGAAGATATTAAAAGAAAATTTGGTTTCTTTGTTGATGCATTCCAATATGGAACACCTCCACATGGTGGAGCAGCATTTGGTCTTGATAGATTAACTATGATTATCAGTGGCACAGATAACATTAGAGATGTGATTGCGTTCCCTAAAAATTTAAATGCAGTTTGTCCAATGTCAAATGCACCACGTCCAGTTGATGAACAACAATTAATTGATTTAGGAATTGAAGTAAGAAAGGATCTTAAACAATGAAATTTAATGGTTTTTCACTTGATGCAAAATTAGTATCAAGTCTAAATCAATTAGGTTATATTGAATTAACTCCTATACAAGAAAAAACTATTGTAACAGCTTTAAAAAAGAATTCTTTTATTGCTAAATCTGAAACTGGTTCTGGTAAAACACATGCTTATTTAGTTCCATTAATTAATAATTTAAATAAAGATTTAAATAAAATACAAGCTCTTATTATTGAACCAACACAAGAATTATGTTTTCAAACTCAAGAATTTATGGATCAAATAAGTACTTTAACTAAAGATTTTAAAGCAGTTAATACTTGTGTTAGTTCTTTTGAAATAAATCAAAAACCAAATTTCGATAGACCTACTATTATGGTTTCAACTCCAGGCAAAATAAAAGAATTAATTAAAAATAAAAATCTTGATATTTCTTCTATTAATTCTATTGTTTTAGATGAAGCTGATATGTTAATGGAAGGAGAACAAAGCCAAGATACTATTAATATAGTTGATTATATTAACCCTCATCAAATTATGATTTTTACTGCGACAATGAAAGAACATCAAATTGCTTCATTAAAAAAATTATTTAAGATTAATATTTTGTTTGATGTAAATAAAAAGAATTTTACTTCAAGAACTGTTTCGCATCATTTTGTAGATGTTAAGCACAAATCATTATTGGATTCATTATTAACATTTTTAAAAACTGAAAATCCTTATTTTACATTAGTTTTTGCTTCAAAAAAACAAACTATTGAAAAATTATATAAAGGATTAAATAATGAAGGAATAAAATGTGCTTTAATCACTAGTGATATTCCTCTTAGAGAAAGAAAAAATACTTTAAGAAGAGTTAATGAAGGTGAATTTAAATTAGTTTTATGTTCTGATTTAGCTTCAAGAGGATTGGATTTTGAAAAAGTAAGTCATGTTATTTCTTTAGATATTCCACAAAATATTGATTATTATTACCATCGCTCTGGTAGAACAGGAAGAAATAATAGTCATGGTGATTCTTATATTTTTTATGATGATGAATTAAATATTAAAGCTAAACAAAATTTAGAAAAAAAATTATCTTTTGATTATTTAATTCTTAGAAATGAAGGTTTAAAAGCTGATAAAAAGCATTCACCTCAACCAAAAAAGAAAAATGAAAAATTAGAAGCTGAAATAAAAAAAGAATTATCTAAAGTTCGTTCTAATAAAGTTAAGCCTAATTATAAAAAGAAAATGCGTAAAGCAGTAGAAAAAGCTAAAAAGAACCATAAAAGAAAAATTATTATGGAAAATTTAAAATCAAAAAGAAAAGCTATGGCTTATAAAGATTAATAATAGCCTAATTTATTAAATAACAAACATAATTTATTAACAGAATTCACACCGATTTTATTGTCTAAATCAGTGTGAATTTTTTTATAAATATTATCTAATGAAAGTAAATATATCGAATTTTGTTTTAAATAAGGTAAAATTATTTTTATTTCATAATCAGAAAAAATTATTCCGAATTTTAAAGCAAATATTTTAGCTGAATCAAAATTTAATTTATTAATATAGTTAATAATAAAATTATTCATAATCATATATTAAAATATATTAATAATGATTAATAAAAAGACTAAAATTTATCAATTTCTTCTTTTAATACATTAAAAGCATCTTCTTCTTTTATTTTTTTTATAA
>CAJKZK010000060.1 GCA_905204225.1 uncultured Bacillota bacterium | reverse complement strand
TAAATCATTAATTTTAGAATTATCAATTAATAAAATATGATATTTATTTTCAATATATTTTCCTAATTTTAAATAACATGGATTATTAATAATTAAAATATTACTAGAAATTTTTTTAATAAATAAATCATAATTATATTCTTCATAATCTAATATTTCTTTTTTTGATTCAATTTTTAAATCAATTTTAGAAAAGATTTTATAATATAAATCATTTATCAAATCTTGATAATTTCTTTTTTTAAAACAAGGTGCATTAAATAAAATTAATTTATCATATTGATCAATATAATAATCTAAATTCAAATTCATAATAGCAGGTATACATGTAATAACTACGATTGAATAATATTTAGATTTATTTAATAAAGAAAAAGTTTCTTCTAATGAAGATAAATCACCAAATACAATTTCTTTATCTTCTAACAAATAAGAATAATTTAATTGATCAGAATTAAATAATTGTTTACTAGTAAAATATGCACATTCACCAGTACCAATAGTTAACATATTTAATTTACCCAATTTGAAAATTTCTTCTAAAACATAATCAAGAGGACAATGATCATATTTAATTACATCATAAGACACATTTTTAATATCATTCATTTTCAATAATCTTCTTAGCTAAAGCAAAATATTCTTTAGCAATATTAGATTCAGGGAAAGCTTCACATACAGTCATTTTCATTTTTTCAGCTTCTTGAATCATTTTATCTCTTGGAATAGTAAAAAATACATTCGCATTCATTTCTTCACTTGCTTTTTTTACTATTTCATCTTCATTTTCAATATTCTTTTTATTAACAATTAAGCCTTTAAAAGTAGCATATCCAGGTCTAACTTGATATCTTACAGCTTGTAAAATATTACTTGCAGCATATAAAGACATCATTTCTCCAGAAGTAACAATATATAAATCATCTGCATAGCCATTTCTAATTGGCATAGCAAATCCACCACATACAACATCGCCTAAAACATCAAACAAAACATAATCAGGTTGATATTTAGAAAATAAATCTAATTCTTTTATTTTTTCAAAAGCAGTAATAATACCTCTACCAGCACATCCATTACCAGGAATTGGACCACCTGATTCAATGCAATAAACATTATCATGTGCTTTAAAAAGAAAATCTTTTTCTTCTGTTTTATTATTTCTTAATGCATCTAAAACCGAAGGTACTCGATTACCATAATTATGTGCAATAGTTGAATCAGCTTTAGGATCACAACCAACTTGAAAAACAACCTTACCCATTTTAGCTAAACAATAAGCTAAATTTGATACAGTAGTAGATTTACCTATTCCGCCTTTTCCATATATAGCAATTTTTTTCATAACTTTTTTATACCTTATAATATAGGAGCAGTCAAGACACTGCTCCTAATTTACAAATTTTTTATAAATCTAATTCTCCATTTTCCATTAAAATAATATTAGTTAACATAACATCAGTCATTTCATCATAATTATTAGATAAAACATAATATCCACCAATATAATAATCACTAACAAAATTAGCAATAACAATTTCATCATTACTATTAACTGATACATATAAAGAGCCTAAATCCTCTTGATCAATATTTAACATTTTAATCATTTCACTAACTTTATCATCGTTAACATGGTAATAATAACGTTTAGAATTTAAATTAGTTTCTTCATCTAAATCTAAATTAATATCTACACTAGTTAAATTTTTTAATCCTGATAATGAACCAGTAATTTGTTCAATAGAAGTAGCTTCTATACCATTAACTTTCACTCCTGCTTCAATTAATTCATAAGGAGAATTTTTTCCAATAGCAAAGAAATTAGGGATATATTCATATTTATTAACTTTACCTTTAATTAAAGCATAAAAATGATTTGTTTTCATATCTAAATAATATTTATCACTAACTAAAGCAATATTATCTTCACCATCTTTAATCACATAAGGAGTAGTTAATTTATTTAATTTATTAAGCATTTGTTCTTTAGAATAAATAGCTTCATTACTATTTATAAAGTTTTCTAATAATTCATTAGAAGCTTCATTTAAATTAGTAATACGTACTACTGCATTAACATTACCTTTATTCATAGCAGCTAATTCATAACTATTAGCCCCTTCTAAACTTAAATTTAAAGATGTTGATTTATATAAACTTATTTCTAAACCATTATTTAATAATTCACATGAAAAACCATTTAATACATCTAAATTAACATTTGGAATAAAATTTAAATAATCAATATTAGTAGTAAAATATTTATTTGAATTATTAATTCTAGTCATATATGATCCTGATAATGTTTCATAGTCTTCAATTCCTGCAAGATTTTCAAATGAGCCAAAATAAGGTTGTACTCTAGAAAGTTGATTAAAATGAGCACCATATTTATTAGAACAAATATCATTAATAATAATATTATTATCTTCTACATGGAAACTATGAGCAAATTTATCAATCATAATATATCCAGTTTTATTTTCTAAACAATAAAAATAATTATTATATTTAGCAATATATGTTAATGTTTCTCCATTTGAAGTCACTTCCATTTTATAAGAAACATTATATTTTGAATAATTAGATAAAAATTGATGTATTTTATTTTCACCATCTTCAGCAAAATTATTTTCTTTTAATTCTAATTCAGTATAAGCATTATTTAAAACTGTATACATATCATTATATACATTAACATCACTATTTTGACTATTAAGAATTTCTTGAGCTTTATTAAGCGTTAAATTAAATACATTATATGATTTTTCAGTATATTTTTCATTAGTAATATTTTTAACATTATTATATAATTTTTCTAATCTATTTTTGCTTAATGAAGTTAAATCTTCTAAGCCATTAACAGTAACATTTTGATAATCTATTAAGACTGCTCTTATAATAAGACCATTTCTATTATTAGATAATTCACTAAATAAATTAATTACTAATTTACCTTCATCATTTTTAGTTAAAGATATTTTTTTAATATCTGCAGGATTTATTTTAGATGGTTCATCACCAAAATAATTTTTATCTGCTACATTTTGATAATTACTTAATTCAAAGAAACGATATAACATTTGTTGCATTATAGGATCTTCTGAAATACTTAAATAATAATCATCAGTTTTATTTAATAATTCAAAATTATTATACTGAGAAAGTAATTTATTAATAATATCAATATCTTTAATACCGTATTTAGCAGTATCATTTACTTCTACATTACCATCATTATAAATAAAGTTTTTATATTCTGAACCAGTTTTAATAATTCCTTTATTAGAAGAAGATAACCAATATTCATTATCGTTATTATTTTTATATGTAATTACATAATTAGCTTTTTGATTTGATCTACCTTCTTTATGAGAAAATACATTAAATTTTAAGCTATAATTAGTTTTAGAATTATCTATAACAGTTTTAACTAATTCCATTGGATTATTTTTAGTTTGATATTCACTATTATTAGCTAAATATTCATTGACTCCATCAATAGTAGTTTTATTAAAATCAGTAAATACTAAATCAAATTTTAAATCATTTAAATCTTTACCATATAAACGCATTGATAAAACATCATCATTACTTAATTCCATACTCATTAAATTTAATTCACCATTAAATCCATCATAAGATTGATATCTATTATTAATTAAATCTAAAGTTAAATCAAAGAATGTTGTACTATCTGTAACATAAAATTTTTGACCTGATGCTTGTTTAAAACCACCATAAAGAGGAAAACCAAGAGAAGTAAATGCTTCAGTAACACCAACTTGACTGACAACATCATCTAAACGATTACTTGTTAAATATACAGCTGGATCTTGTCTTTCACCAAGATGGACTCTACCAAGATTAAATGTATCATTTACATAATTAAAATCATGTACATACCCATCAAAAGCAACATATCCTTCATTTTTAGTAACATCATAAATAGCTTTTTCTGTTGATTTAATTGTATAAGTAGTTGGTATATCACTTCCATAATAATCAGTGACTTTTAAAGTATAATTACCTTTACAATTATCCATAAATTCACCAATTTGATTCAATGTCTTATCAGGTTTAACATTTGTAACTAATTTATCAATTGCATCATTAATTTTGTTTATTGCCTTATCAATTTGTTCTTGTGAAGTAGCATTATTAATTAAATTTTCAGCTTCAGAAACTGCTTCTAATAATAAATCAATACTATCTTTTGTGTATAAAGCTTTCTTTTCATCAGTTAAATAATTATCTTTAGCGTAAGTAATCCTTCTATTTAACGCTAAATAATTTAATGATTCTTCAGTTGAAGAAGATAATGATGAATTATTGTTGATATTACAACTAGTTAAAGTAAAAATAGATAGCATCATCATTGTAGTAAGTGGAATAATAATTTTATTTTTCAACATTTTTTAAAACCTCCTTAAATGTTATCAAGAAAGATAAAAGAATAAAAATTATTTTCATAAGGTAAATTTTGTAATAAAACTAAATTATATGAAGAATATTCTTTCTCTATCTCTTCTTTAAATAAATTAATATCTTTAAAATATTGAAATTCTACTTCAATATTAGAAAGTGAACTTAAGTGATAATTATTTATTAATTGATTAAATTCATTAATAGAATTTATTTCTTTAATATCAAAATAATTATCTTTTTCAATTTTTTCTTTTATTTCTTGGTGCATATTTGAATCATATCCCCAAGAAGTAAAATATGGTGTTTGATAATTAACTAAAAACATATTAATAGAAGGAACAATATAGAATTTATTATCTAATAATTCCATTCTATGGCTACCAAAAGTAGTGCATGATAAATACCATTTATTATCAATTTTTATATAATTATAAGCATGACCTTGATATTTATCATTTATTGCAGTAACTCTAACATTATCAATATTTTCCATATTACAAAGTAAAGAATAAGCTTTACTTTTACCATCACAAACAGCATTACGATTTAGAAAAACACCTTCTAAAAAATAAGCTTGATTTTCATTTAAATTATATGTAGATTCATTACTAGTTATATAATCATAACTGATTTCACTACAAAGATAATTATATATTTGTTTAGCTTTTTGATATTCATTCATATCATCACTAATTATTGAATTTAAAATATTTTCCGCTGATTTATATATTTTTTCTGCTATTGAATCTTTTTTTAAACGAGGTTTATAATGATTTTCAATAACATAATATAATTGTTGACTTGTTTCAACATTTATTTCTTTTAAAGAAGAACTATTTAAAGGTATTTGATGTTGATAATCGCCTTTTTTATAATCTATTTTATATATATTTTGAGCTTCTAATTTTTCATTACTTTTAATAGCAATATCCTGTATTACAACATTCAACGTAATAATTTTATAATTAACATATAAATTATAATCCATAAATGTCGGATAAACATCCGCTATAACAACTTGTTCTTGTGCTTTAGAAAATTCTTGATAAATATTATAAAATGATTTTGCATATTCTTCACTTATATAAAATGATACTTTTTTATCTATTTTATAAAACGCTAAATAATCAAGTGAATAAATAAATTCTTCTAAAGAAGAAATTGTTTGATTTGGTTTAGGTAAATCTTCTTGTTTTAAATTAGAAGCAAAATATAATTTATCAATTTTATTTAAAGAAGAAGTGACATTATTACAAGAACACAACAATAAACTAATCAATAATAAATATTTTTTCATTTTCGATAATCAAAGAAAAAAGTATAAGCTTTTTCTTTCTTAAACATTCCATTATTAACAATATTTAGACTATATTTATTAATATAATTTTGCCAAATATTAGACATAATTTCATAACTACCTAATAATTCAATTTGTAAACATAAATCATTTTCTTTAGCAATATTTTCTACATATTTTAATATCTTATTACCAGTAGAAACATCTTTAATATGTAAAGAATATTTATCTTGTCCCATATTAACATAATAATTATCATAATAATCAAATGGATCACTTTTGATAACTTCTTGTTTAATATTAGGAAATGCTTCTGAATCATATTCCCAACTTGTTGAACTAGTATAATAACTTGTTAACAAAAACAAATTATTATGAACATGATATTTAATATTATTTTTTGTTTCGATATTTGATCCTGAAGTAGGACATGATAAATAATATTGATCATTAATTTTAACATAACAATAAGCATGTCCACCAATTTTAGAAACCGCTCCAATATGATATGCTTCTATTCCTTCTAATCTTGATAATAAAACAACAGCTTTAGTTAAGCCATCACACACCGCAGTATGATGATCAAATACACCTTCTAAAAAATAACATGCATAATCTTGATGATTACTATCTTTTTGTTTAAAAGAATAATAATCATAAGTAGTTTCTGAAAGAATATAATGATAAATTGCAATATATTTTTCAAGTTCAGTCATATTATCTTTAATAATCCTATTTAAAATACCAATAGCTTTTTGTAATATTTCATAAGCTTTAGTTTCTTTTTTACAATATGGAAAATAATTATTCATACATGCATAAAATAATTGTTCACTATTATTTACTTCTATAAAACCATTATTATTTTGATATAAAGGTAATTTATTTCCATCTTTATTTTGATATTTATTTTTACTTAAAACATCTTGATAATATTCAAATGTAACAACATTATTAACTTCTTCTTCATAAGATTTAAAACCATAATTAGAAATATAACCACTGATACCAATTAAATTATCATTTAATTTACTAGCATCATATCCTTTAACAAAATTATGACCAATAGAAGCATATTGACAGGCCCATTTAATTTGATATTCTAAATCATTTAATAAAACTTCTTTATATTCATCAGTAACATTAGTATAAACAAAATCTTCATTAGTGCTATAAAAGATTACATAATCAACAAAATTAGATAAATCTTGCATTGAATTAATATCTTTTACTTCAGGTAAATTTTTTAATAATGAATTATAACTAATATTTGGTAATTCATATTCAATATGACTATTTATTTTTTGATTAGAACATGAACAAACAAATAAAACACTTAAAATAATAACAAATTTATTTTTCATCATTATCACCTTTCTTTCTTAACAATTCATAAGAAACACATAATGGTTTATCACTTTTTTTATCAATAAAGATTTCACCATTTATTTGAAAACAATTTTCTAACATTTCTTTATTAAAAACTTCTTTAGGTGTACCATATTTAACAATTTCACCATCTTTCATCGCTAATAAATAATCAGAATATTTACTTGCTAAATTTAAATCATGTAAAACCATAACAATAGTTGTTTTATTTTTTTGATTTAATTCTTTTAACAATTCAAGAATTTCTAATTGATGATTTAAATCTAAATATGTAGTAGGTTCATCTAATAAAATAATTTCTGTTTGTTGAGCCAAAGCCATAGCAATCCAGACTCTTTGTCTTTGACCACCTGAAAGATTACAAATTGCTCTATTTTTATATTCTTCCATGTGAGTAGCTTTTAAAGCCCAATTAATAATTTCTTTATCTTCTTTAGATAATTTACCTAAACCTTTTTGATAAGGATAACGCCCATAGCTCACTAAATCAAAAACAGTAATTGAACTTGGTGCAGTTGGTGATTGAGGTAAAATTGCCATCATTTTAGCTATTTGTAATGTCTTTAATTTTTTCATTTCGACATCATTAATAATGATTGTTCCTGCTTCATGAGGAATAATTCTACCAATAGCTTTTAAAACAGTAGATTTACCACATCCATTAGGACCAATAATAGAAGTAATACAATGTTTTTTTATTTCACAATTAAATTCAGGAACAATAATTAAGCCATCATAACCTATTTTTAAATTTTTTGTTTTAATAATATTTTCCATTCTAGCCCTCCTTGATTAATAAATATATAAAGTATGGTACTGATAAAATTGAAACTAAAATTCCAGTAGGAATATTAATTAAGAAATCTACTCCCATTACTAACATGTCTGCAACTAAAATTAAGATTGCAGAAATAATTGAACTAGCAGGAAATAAAATTCTATTATCTGTTCCAACCATTTTTCTAGCAATATGTGGGCCAATTAAACCTAAGAAAAAGAAATTACCACCAAATGCGACCGAAGCTGAAGATATAGCTACTGCACAAAATGAAATAATAATAAATTCTTTTTTGACATTTACTCCAATTCCTTTTGCAATATCATAACCCATTTCTATTGCATTCAAAGTACGACTTTTATAATAAATAACTCCACCAAAAAGTAATAACCAAATAAATAAAATTAAAATATAATTCCAATCAGTTCCCCATAATTCACCAGATTGCCATCTTTGTAAAAATTCAAGTTGAGATTGATCAAGTGCATACATCATAATAGTGCCAATAGCTCCATAACATGCTGACATACTAACTCCAGTCATAATTAACCTAACTGGATCAATATTACTTTTCTTTTTTATTGATAATAAGAAAATAATAATCGCAGATAATAATCCACCTGCCAAAGCTAAAAGTGGCAATAATAAAGGTGAAGAAGAAGTAGTTTTAAACAAAGCAACATATAAAGTAACAAATAATCCACTTCCATCAGATACACCAAGAGTGCCAGGACTAGCTAAATCATTATGAAGAAGATTTTGCATACTTACTCCTGCTACTCCCATACCAATTCCTACTAACAAAGCTAAACATAATCTAGGTAAGCGAAATTCAAATAATGTCATTTTTGAATATTTGTCACCACCACCAAATAATGTTTCAAAAACTTGTAAAATTGATATTTTATATTGACCAACATTACAACCAATTAGAAAAACAATAATTAATAATATAAATAATAAAATATTAATTATGATTCCCTTTTTTAAAGGATTACAATTTTTATATTTTAGAAGAAGCTTTTTCATATTAATAAGCGTCCTCCATAGATTTTTTTCTTGAAACAAAAATAAAGAATGGTACACCAATTAAAGTAATAATTAAACCTATTGGCAATTCTATTTCTGGCATAATATTTCTTGCTAAAAAATCAACAAATGTTACAAATAATGCACCTAATAAACCACAACTTGGAATCACAAAACGATAATCACTACCTACTAAATATCTAATAATATGTGGAATCATTAATCCTACATAAGAAACTGGACCTATAATAACTACTGCAATAGCCGATAACACTAAAACAATAATTGTAGACAATAATTTAATAACTTTACCATTAACACCTAAAGAAGTACTAGTTTCATCACCTAAAGATAAAATAGTTAAATTTCTTGAAATTATGATTCCAATAATAAAACAAACAATAAAAAATGGTAACGCTAATTCAATATCTAACCAAATAGTATTCGCACTTGATCCAGCCATATATTTAAACATTTCTGAACTTGCACCTTGTTTTAAAACTATGGCAGTAGTAACAGAAGAAAATAAAGTTGAAATAGCCATGCCCGATAAAACCATTCTATCAGGAGTCATACCTCTTTTACTCATTAAAGCTATTCCATATATTAAAAATGTTACTAAAGCCGCCCCTAAACAAGATACACCTATTCTTCCTAAGCGAGAAATATTTGGAAAGAAAATCATGATAATTACTACTCCAAATACTGATCCAGAAGAAATACCCATAATACCTGAATCTGCCATTGGATTTTTAGTTGTACCTTGCATTAATGCTCCAGCAATAGCAAGTGAAGCACCTACTAAAACATCTGCAATAAATCTCGGCAATCTAATATTTCTAACAATAATTTCATTAAAATTATCATCATTAAAATGGAATATTGAATTTAAAATATCATTAAAAGTAATACTTTTTTCTGCCCCAAAATATAAAGAAAGTATAAACATGGTAATTAGGCCAATAAAACCACTTATCATTAAAATAATAAATTTTAATTTTGAATTTAATTTTTTCATTTTATAAAGTTACTTCTATAGCATTAAAAATTGATTGATATTGATTAGCCATATATAAAACATCTTTTAAAGAAAATAAAACAATATTAATTACTCCAACTTTATTTCCTTTAACACATTTAAGGCTCTTCCAACCTTCATTAGTTTTAACTACATCTGGAATAGAATTATCAGTTTCGTCCATAGAAGCATAAATATTGATATCTCCTTCATATTCTTTTAATTTTTCACTTGAAATAGGAGAATATGCAGGTTGAGCTTGATTATTTAAATATTGTTCAACTTTTTCATTTTTATTAAGATTTAATACATCATATAGAATATGATTAAAAACAAATGCCCCATTAAAATCAGGTGGAATACAAATTCCATTCATATATGAAAAGACAGTTACAGTTTTATTTTTAAAGCCTAATTTTTCTAAACTTGCTAAGCTTTTCTCTTCTAATTCATGACAAAATGAAATAAGGATATCACTATTATCTTTCATATCAAAAATATTTCCTAAATAAGAAATTCTTTTTTCATAATCATAAGTATTAAAATAAATTGGAATTACTGGTGCAATTTTCTCTAATTTAGTAATGTCTTTTTGATCCATTGTATCATAAGTTAAAATCAATTCAGGTTTATAACTTAATACTTCTTCTGGATCAAATGGTTGAGTATTTTTTAATTTTTCTACACCATAAAAATAATTTTCATACCCATTACTATTTGTGTTGCCATCAACAGCAAGTGGTCTTAAACCTAATGATAAAATATCACCTGCGCATCCTAGAGCAACAATGTCTCTTGTATTTGCATTATAAGTTACTTCATTACCATTTAAAGTAGTAATAGTTTTCATTTTTTTATCATTAGAACGATTATCAACTAAAGTAGGCATTTTAGGCAAATCTAATTTAGTTGAATTATTAGATGTAGATGTCACTTCATTACATGAAGACAAAATAATTATTGGTAATAAAAATAATACCTTTTTAAAATTAAAATTCATTTTTTCTCTCTCCAATTTTGCTTCTCAGCATAAATATATTAGTTTAAACTAACTTGTATTTCAATAGAAAAGTTATAAATGACTAACTTTTTAAATTTGTAACTGCTTACATGGTTTTAAACAGATAATTTTATCTTTAATTTCATTTATTTTAATAAAATTTATTATTAATATAATCTTACAATAATATAAATAATACATTATCAATCAATTATAATATTTTTATATCATTGCAATGATACAAATAAATTATTATCTTTATAAACATACATTTTACTTGAAAGCAAAAAAAGGTTAGCTTTCACTAACCAATTTTATCATATAATATCTTTATATCAATAGATTAAATTAATATTTAAACTCTTAGAAATCTAT
>CAJKZK010000059.1 GCA_905204225.1 uncultured Bacillota bacterium | reverse complement strand
AACAGGTCAGCCAGATTTCCGGCTACCTCGACACATGGGACAATGTATCCTTTGACGACAAACGGCGGGTGGTGGACTTGATGATTACCACCATAGCCGCCACAAGCGACAGCTTGAATATCACATGGAAAATCTGACGGGCGGAACCCCTCCCGTCAGATACCTACCCTGTGTAGTCCCTTGTAAACTGTACTTTGGTTTTAGCTATATAAATTTTTGGATACCATTTGTTTTATCATTAAATTTATTTGGTCTTGCAGATGCAGAATTTCCGCCAGAAAAAATAGAATTATTTGATAAATATTATAATGTATATTTAATATGCGGATTAATTGTATTAGCTATTCTTCTTGTTTTATTTATTTTAGATATTTTAATGATTGCATTTAAAAAAGAAAAAAATATTAAATTATGTAGAATAATTTATTTTATATTAAGTCCAATATGTTTAATAACTTTAATTACTAATATATTTGTAATTTATGAATTTGATAAAGTAAATAATATTATAAAAGATTATAGCTCTTTTAAATCTTATTATTTACCATTAATTATATGTATAGGATTTTTAATAATATTGTTTATTGTAATGTTTTTTGCTTCTAGAAATAGATTAAAAGAAGTGAAGGAGAATAAATCATGATTGGAATTAGTGTTGCCTTAGGAGTGGGGAGTTTAATTGGATTATATTATATGCTTATTTATATAAATGTGGTTTTGCAACTTGAACTATTTGGTCTTGCAGATGCAGAATTCCCACCTGATAAGATTGATATATATTATAAGTATAGGACTGTATATTTGGTATGTGGAATTATTATATTATTATTGTTTATTAGTTTGATTGTTTTTAATATTTTAATGATGACTTCTAAGAATAATAAAAATGTTATAAAGTTTAGAAAGATATATTATATTTTATGTGGTTCAACTTTATTAACTATTCTTACTAATATTTTTGTTGTATTAGGTTTAGATACTAATTATCAACTTGTTCATAGATTAGTAGATTTTAATAATTTTTATTTACCATTAATAATAAGTGGAATATTTATTATATTATTATTGGTAGTTATGCAATCATTTACTAAAGATAAATTGAAGAAATTAGAGTTAGTTAATTAGTTAAATTGAGCATTGATAGATTTTATCAGTGCTTTTTTAATGGTTTTAAGCAAAAAATACAAGACAAATTCCTGCTTTATCTTTTAAGATAAAAAATAATAATGTATAATTAATAAGATAGTTATTAAATTTAGAAAGGAACGCTGAAATGAGTTTTATAGATAAATTATTAAGAATAGATGCTAGAAGATTAAAAAAGATTGAAAGAATTGCTGATCAAGTTCTTAGTTACGAAAATGAAATGGCAGCTTTAAGTGATGAAGAATTAAAAGCAAAAACTCCTTATTTTAAAGAATTATTACAAAATGGTAAAACATTAGATGATATTCTTCCAGAAGCTTATGCTGTTGTTAGAGAAGCTGATAGAAGAGTTAGAAATGAATTTCCTTTTAAAGTTCAAGTTATGGGTGGTATTGTTTTACATCAAGGTGATGTAGCAGAAATGAAAACTGGTGAAGGTAAAACTTTAACTGAAACTATGCCTGTTTATTTGAATGCATTAGATGGTAAAGGGGTTCATGTTGTTACTGTTAATGAATATTTGGCATCAAGAGACTGTGAATTAATGGGACAAGTATATCGTTTTTTAGGTTTAACTGTTGATGTTAATTTAAGAGAAAAAGATACTAATGGTAAAAAACAAGCTTATTTAGCTGATATTACTTATACTACTAATTCTGAATTAGGATTTGATTATTTAAGAGATAATATGGCTCAAACAGTTGAAAGAAGAGTTTTAAGAGGTTTACATTATGCAATCGTTGATGAAGCTGACTCTATTTTAATTGATGAATCAAGAACTCCTTTAATTATTTCTGGTGGTGAAAGAGCTTCTGCTTCTACTTATATTTTTGCTGATAGATTTGTTAAATCTTTAAGAAAAGAAAAAGATTTTACTATTGATATTAAAACAAAAACTTGTTCTTTAACCGATAGTGGTGTTGACGCTGCTCAAAGAGCATTTAATGTAAATAATATTTATGATTCTTCAAATCCTGCAAACCAAGATTTAGTTCACCGTATTCAACAAGCTTTAAAAGCTAACTTTATTATGAAAAGAAATGTTGAATATATGGTTAGTGATGGAGAAATTTATTTAATTGATTCATTTACTGGTCGTGTATTAAAAGGAAGAGAATATTCTGATGGTTTACAACAAGCTATTCAAGCTAAAGAAAATGTTAAAATTAAACAAGAAACTATCACAATGGCAACTATTACATATCAAAACTTCTTTGGTTTATATGATAAGATTGCGGGTATGACAGGTACTGCTAAAACTGAAGAAGAAGAATTCCAAAAAGTTTACAATATGAATGTTGTTGTTATTCCAACTAATAGACCATTAATTCGTTATGATGATATTGATATGGTTTATGGTAATGAAAATGCTAAATATAAAGCTATTGTTAGTGAAATAAAAGCTAGACATGCATTAGGTCAACCAATCTTAGTTGGTACAGTTTCTGTTGAAAAGAGTGAACTTTTATCTAATCTTTTAACTAAAGAAGGTTTACCACATGAAGTTTTAAATGCTAAAAACCATGAAAGAGAAGCTCATATTATTGAAAAAGCTGGTCAATTAGGTGCAATTACTATTGCTACTAATATGGCTGGTCGTGGTACTGATATTAAACTTGGTGAAGGTGTTAGAGAAATTAAAGATACTAAAGAAGTTCATCATGCTGCAGGATTATGTGTTATTGGTACTGAACGTCACGAAGCAAGACGTATTGATAACCAATTAAGAGGTCGTTCTGGACGTCAAGGTGATCCAGGATATTCAAGATTCTTTGTATGTTGTGATGATGAATTAATTTTAAGATTTGGTTCTGATATGTTAAGAAATGCATTTATGTCTTTAGGTGATGAAGGTTTGAATAACAAAATGGTTACTAATGCAATTACTTCTGCTCAAAAGAAGATTGAAGGACAAAATTTTGATACTCGTAAATCTTTAATGGATTATGATGATGTTTTAAGACAACAAAGAAAGATTATGTATGACCAAAGAGATAAAGTTTTATATTCAGAAAGTATTTATGATAGTGTTTGTGAATATTTCCATAATACCGCTAAAAAGATTATTAAATCTTCTTTAAATGGTGAAGAAAGAGAAAAATATCTTGATGGTAAATTATTGAAAGCAAATCTTGAATCTAAATATTTACCAGAAGGTTCTTTTGATGATGAAGGATATACAGATGCTCCTATTGATGAAGCAACTGATGATATAGCTTCTTTATTGTTATCATATTATAATCAAAAAAGAGCAACATGGCCAGAAGGCGCAGCTGATCAAGTTGAAAAAATGGTTGTTTTATCAAGAATTGATCGTAACTGGACAACTCATATTGATTCAATGTCAAAATTAAGAGAAGGTATCCATTTAAGAAGTTATGCTCAAACTAATCCTTTACAAGATTATGTTAGAGAAGGCTTCCAAATGTTTGATGAAATGATTGAAACTATTTCTGATGAAGTTACTTTAGCTTTAATTAGAGCGCAAGTTAGAATGAAAACTGAAGCAGAAGTAGCTGAAGAAAGAAAACAAATGGAAGAAGCTAAAAAAGCTCAAGATGAAAACGGAGCAGAATAATGAAAGAATTATTTGAAATCCGTAATATTTTAGATAAATTAAAAGGCTCATTAGTAGAGTTAGGTGACTCTCTTTGACCTCGATAAATTAAAATCTCAAGCTAGTAATTTAGAAAAAGAAATTGGTCAAGATAATTTTTGGGCTAATCAAAGAGAAGCACAAAAGAAAATAAATTTATTTAATTCTTTAAATGAGAGAATTAAAACTTTTAATGACCTTAATAAAATTTATAATGATTTAATAGAAACATATTTATTGGTAAAAGATAATTATGATGAAGAATTACATCAAATGCTTTCTAGTGAAGTTGAAGATCTAGAAAAAAGATTTGATGAATTTTCAGTTGAAGTTCTTTTAAATGGTGAATATGATGAATGTAATGCGATTATAGATATTCATCCTGGAGCAGGTGGAACAGAATCTCAAGATTGGGCAGAAATGTTATATAGGATGTATATACGTTTTGCTGAAAAAAATAATTTTAAGATTCAAATGATTGATTATCTTGAAGGTGAAGGTGCAGGCTTAAAAAGTGTTTCTTTCATGTTAAAAGGTAAAAAAGTATATGGCATGCTAAAATCAGAAAAAGGTGTACATAGATTAGTTAGAATTTCACCTTTTGATGCATCTGGTAGAAGACATACATCTTTTGCTTCAGTAGAAGTTACTCCAGAAATTATAGGAGATATTGATATTAATATTGATGAAAAAGATTTAAAAATTGACACTTATCGTTCTTCTGGAGCAGGTGGACAAAATGTTAATAAAACAGATTCAGCTGTAAGAATGACACATCTTCCTACTGGAATAGTTGTTACATGTCAAAATGAAAGAAATCAAATTAAAAATAGAGAAACAGCTTTATCTATTTTAAAATCAAGATTATATTTGTTAAAACAAGAAGAACAAAGAAAAAAGATTAGTTCAATTCAAGGTGAACAAAAAAATATTGAATGGGGTTCACAAATTAGATCTTATGTTTTTTGCCCTTATACGATGGTTAAAGATCATAGAACTAATTATGAAACAAGTGATGTACATGGTGTATTAGATGGTGATTTAAATGAGTTTATCAATGCGTATTTAAAATGGGAGGTAAAGAACAATGAAAATTAGTAAACATGCAAAACTAATTATTAAAAGACTATTTTTTGTTATTTTAGGATCTTTCATTTTAGGTTTTGGCACAGGTTTATTTTTAATACCTTATGATATTGTTACAGGTGGTGTTTCAGGTATTGCTATTTTGGTTAATTCTTTATTTGGTGTTGATAAACAATTAATGGTCACTATTTTGACTTGGTTTTGTTTTTTTGCAGGATGGTTATTACTAGGTCATGAATTTGCTATAAAAACAATTATATCAACTATTATATATCCTTTTGCTGTTATGTTAGGCACATATTTAAGCTCTTTAGATTTGTTTTATTTAGGAAACATTGGCGAACTTACTAATTCTATTAATTTATTTTTAGCAGGTTTATTTGGTGGAGTTTTAGTGGGTACTGGAGTAGGATTAACTTTTCTTGGTGGAGGATCTTCTGGTGGTATTGATGTTATTACTTTAAGTTTTCAAAAATTCTTTGGATTTAAAACATCAATTACTTGTTTTGTTGTTGATGCATTAATTGTTATCTTGAATTTTATTTTTGCTAAAGAAAATACTTTTGGTATGACTTTAAATGGTATATTTTCTGCATTTGTTGCTTCTTTCATGTTAAGTAAATTATTTGATACTGAAAACAATATGGAAGTCACCATTATTTCTAAGAAATATGATGAATTAAATCATATTGTTAATGAGAAAATACAAAGAGGATCTACTATTATATCTGGAGTTGGTGGATATACTCATGAAGAAATTAAAATTTTACAAGTTGTTTTAGATATTAGAGAATATTATGTATTGATGGATATTATTGCTAAAGTAGATCCTTCTTCTTTTGTTACTGTTACAAGATTAAGTGCAGTTAAAGGCCAAGGATTTAAAGCACATCAAAGTTCAGTTAATATAGGTTTAAAAAAGAAAAATGATAAAACAAAATAAATTTCAATTAGTCTCTCCATATAAACCAACTGGAGATCAACCTAAAGCAATTGATAAATTAGTACAAGGATTAAAAGATAATAAAAAATTCCAAGTTTTAAAAGGGGCTACTGGAACTGGAAAAACTTTTACAATGGCTAATATTATTGAAAAAATTAATAAACCTACTTTAGTACTTGTTCATAATAAAACTTTAGCAGGACAACTATATGCTGAATTTAAAGAATTGTTTCCTCATAATAGAGTGGAATATTTTGTTTCTAATTTTGATTTTTATAAGCCAGAAGCATATTTACCTGCTACTGATACTTATATTGAAAAAAACGCTGTAATGAATGAAGAAATAGAAATAATGAGAGCGAGTAGCATTAATTCAGTATTAGAAAGAAGTGATACTATAATTGTTGCTTCAGTCGCCGCAATATATGGTTTAAGTGATCCTAAAGAATATCAATCATTAGTTTTCTTTTTGCATAAAGGAGAAGAAATTGATCGTAAAGATTTATTAACTAGATTAGTTAATAATCAATATATTAGAAATAATTTAGATTTAACACCAGGTACTTTTAGAGTAAATGGTGATGTAATAGAAATTGCACCAAGTTCTACAAGTGAATTTGTTATTAAAATATTATTAGATGAATTTGATACAATTGAAGAAATTGTCGCAGTTGATCCATTAACTGGAGAAATAAAACATACTTTTGATGAATACCCTATATTTCCTACTCATGAACATGCTTCAACTCAAAAAAGAATTAACGAAGCTGTAGAAACTATTAAAGTAGAATTAAAAGAAAGATTAGATTATTTTCATGTTAATGGTAAATTACTTGAAGAAGAAAGATTATCACAAAGAACAAATAGAGACATTGAAACTTTGTTAGAATTTGGTATGTGTCCTGGAATAGAAAATTATTCTCGACATATTGATAAAAGAAAAGAAGGACAGACACCTTTTACTTTATTTGATTATTTTCCTAAAGATTATTTATTGTTTGTTGATGAAAGTCATGTAACTTTACCTCAAATTAAAGGTATGTATAATGGAGATAGAGCTAGAAAAGAAGTATTAGTAGAATATGGCTTTCGTTTACCATCTGCTTTAGATAATAGACCATTAAATTTTGAAGAATTTGAAAGTAAAATTAATCAAATTATATGTACTTCTGCGACTCCTGGAGATTATGAATTAAATAAAGTAAATAATGAAGTTGTAGAACAAATTATTAGACCTACAGGATTACTTGATCCACTTATTGATGTTAGAAATACATCTAATCCTGTTTATGATTTAATAGGCGCTAGTAAAGAAGTAATTAATAGAAATGAAAGAGTAATGATAGTTACTATGACTATTAATGATGCAGAAAATTTAACTTCTTATTTAAAAGAACAAGGAATGAAAGTTGTTTATCTTCATAATGAAACTAAAACTCTTGAAAGAACTGAAATAATTTATAATTTAAGAAAAGGTAAATATGATATTTTAGTTGGTATTAATTTATTAAGAGAAGGTTTAGATATTCCTGAAGTTTCTTTAATATGTATTTTAGATGCAGATAAAGAAGGCTTTTTAAGAAGTGAAAGATCATTAATACAAGTAATAGGTAGAGCAGCTAGAAATGAACATGGTAAAGTAATTATGTATGCTTCTAAAATTACTGATTCAATGAAAGCAAGTATTGATGAAACTAATAGAAGAAGAGCTATTCAAGAAAAATATAATGAAGAACATCATATAACTCCAAAAACTATTATTAAAGAAATTAGAATGCCTTTAAAAATTAAAGACACTGTTGTTAATAAAAATAAAAATGGTAAAATGACAAGGTCAGAAAAAGAAAGATATATTAAAGATATAGAAAAACAAATGAGAGAAGCTGCTAAAAATTATGAATTTGAAAAAGCTGCTGAACTTAGAGATATCTTATTTGAATTAAAAGGCGAATAATAAATATTTTATTACAAATCGCTTCGGCGAAACATTGCAAATCACTTTACTGAATAATAAAATTACAATAAAAAAATAACACCCAAGCGATGTTATTTTTTTGATTTTGAGAGGTTGTTAGTGCTTATATATTAATGCTTGGTAATTGCACCCATTAATAGGTATATAATGCTTTAGTATTAGCTATTTCTAAATTTTCCATTTTTACTAAAGAATATTTACATTGTTTAGTAACAACAGTATCTAAAACATTTTTAGAATTGATTATTTCATTAACTAATTCTTCTTTTGAAATAATAGATGAATCTATATCAATTACAATAGCGTTATTTTTATTGTGCATTGAAATAATTTTATTGACTAATTTACTTATTTTATTAAAAGATTCATGACTTGAAAGATAAATAATATCTTGTCCTCCATTTGAAATTAAATCTAATGAATAAGCAATTTGACCTAATGAAGATTTTTCATTGCTGACAATAAATATGTTTTTGTTATCTAATTTAGTTGATTGATCACTTAAAATAATTGGTTTCATAAATAGTCCTCCTATTTGACTAAAATCATTATATATCAAAAAGAATAAAAAAATTCTCTACTATTATTTTTAAAACTCTACTTATACTTTTTCAAAAGTAGAGTGTATAAAAACAACTCTACTATGAGTAGAATACCCAAAAAATGTGTTGAAAATCGAATTTTTTAATGATAAAGTAATAATATGGATGAAAATAGAATTAAAGAAAACATTGCTAGAAATATTGCTACTTATAGGAAAAGAATTAATCTAACCCAATTACAGCTTGCTGAAAAATTGAATTATTCTGATAAAGCAATATCTAAATGGGAAAGAGCAGATGGTATTCCTGATACTTTAATAATGCTTAAATTATGTGAAATTTTTAATGTTACTTTAAATGATATGATATTAGACAAGCCGAAAAAAGAAAAGAAACCAGCTTTTTTTAGAAATAGAATTATTATTCCTTTTTTATCATGTATTGGTTCTTGGCTCATTGCTATAATTGTTTATGTAATATGTGGTATGATTGGTAAGAATTCTTCTTATTGGATTTCTTTTATTTATGCTTTAAATATTGATTTTATTGTCTTAGTAGTTTTTACAGCAATATGGGGAAATAAATGGATAAAACTAACAACCATTTCTGGACTTATTTGGGCTACTTGTTTATCTATTTACTTATCTTTAGAATTATTTTTTAAGAACGCGAATAATAACTGGATGATATTTTTAGTGGGTATACCAGTTGAATTGTTCTTCATTTTCTTTTTCTTATTAAAGAAAAGAGATAAAAATATTTAGGAGTGATTAACATGATCAAAAATGATGTTTTAAATTTTATTAATGAAAGTCCTACTGCTTTTAACGCAATAGACAATTTAAAAAAAGAATTATTAAACAATAATTTTATTGAATTATTTGAAACAGAAAAATTTAATTTAAAAGAAGGAAATAAATATTTTGTAACAAGAAATGATTCTTGCCTTATTGCTTTTAAAATTGGTAAAGATGTTAATAATGATTATTCATTTAAAATAGTGGCTAGTCATGCAGATTCTCCTTGTTTCAAAATCAAACCTAATTATAAAAATAAACAAGATATTTATAATAGAGTCAATATTGAACCATATGGAGGAATGATTGTTTCTACATGGTTAGATAGACCTTTATCAATCGCTGGAAGAATAATCTTTAAACAAGATGATAAAATTTTTTCTAAAATTATAAATATTAAAAAACCAATATTAATGATTCCTAATATGTGCATTCATTTTAATAGAGAAATTAATAAAGGATATGAATATAATTTTTCTAGAGATATTGTTCCATTTATTGGGCAAGAAGATTTAGGCAATGATATTTTAATGTTAATAAGTGAAGAATTAAATATTAATAAAGATGATATTTTAAATTTTGATCTATTTACTTATAATTTTGAAAAAGGATATTTATGGGGAAAAAATGAAGAATATATTTCTTCACCAAGATTAGATGATCTTGAATGTGCTTATATTACAATGAAAGCATTTATTGATAATGAAGATAATAAAAATATTAATATATGTACAGTTTTTGATAATGAAGAAGTTGGATCTACAACTATACAAGGGGCAAATTCTGATTTCTTAAATATTATTTTAAGAAGAATAAATAATGCTTTAAATTTTGATGAAGAGATATATTATTGTGCTTTAAGTAAATCATTTTTAGTTTCTAGTGATAATGCTCATGCTGTACATCCAAATCTTAATTTTACAGATCCAAACAATAAAGTTTATATGAATAAAGGGATTGTTATAAAATTTAATGCAAGCCAAAGTTATACAACAGATGCTTATTCAAGCGGAATAGTTCAAAATATATGTTTAAAAAATAATATTCCATATCAATTTTTTACAAATAAATCAGATATAAGAGGTGGCTCAACTTTAGGTAATATTTCTAATACTCATGTTTCATTAAAATCTTGTGATATTGGTTTAAGTCAACTTGCAATGCATTCAAGCTTTGAAACAGCAGGCGCAGAAGATATAATTTATTTATATAATTTTATTAAGAATTTTTATTTATAATTATTCTACTGTAACTGATTTTGCTAAATTACGTGGAGTATCCATATCAATTTTTTTGTTTTTTGCAATATAGAATGATAAAAGTTGCAAACAAACTAATAAACTTAAAGGCATAATATAAGAAGGCAGGTCGTTTAATATAAAATTATCTTGCTTAGATAATTCATTTTTTACAAAAGTATAAATTTTGCCACCTCTACTACTTACTTCTAATAAATTTGTTCTCATAATATTACAAACATTTTTTTGAGTTAATAAACCAATAACTATAGAATTGTTATCGATTAAAGCAAGACTACCATGCTTTAATTCTCCAGATGGGAATGCTTCAGCATGAATATAAGATATTTCTTTCAATTTTAATGCAGCTTCTAAAGCAATATAATAATCAATATTTTTACCTAAAATAAAAATGTCATGATGATTATATATATTTAATGATAAAGAATTTAATTCTTCTTTATGAGAAAAAATTCTAGTTATTTCAGTTTTTAGATTTATTAAATCTTGATATACATTTTCTTTTGTTAATAATAGAAGAATAATATTTTGACCTAAAACAGCTTTAGTAGAAGCAACTGATATTTCTCTACCTGCATATAAATAAAAAATATCATTACATAAATGAGTTATTGTTGAATTAAATGAATTAGTGATACCTAAAGTGTAATATTGTTTTTCTAAACATAATTTAATAACATTTATAACATCTAATGTTTCACCTGATTGTGAAATAAAAATAAATAATGGATTTTTACTTACTAATGGAAAATCATATAATGCTTCACTAGCTAATATAACCTCAACTGGTTTATTTTTAAAATGTTCAAAATAATATTTTCCTAAATTTCCTGAATAAAATGAGCTTCCACAAGCAATAATATAAATTTTATCTGCTTGATTAATTTTATTAATAATTCTTTTGTTAATATTTAATATATTATTTTTAAAATAATGATTAATTATTTCATCAATCATTAATGATTCATCATATATTTCTTTTTCCATATGATATTGATAATTATTGTTTGATAATTTAATCTTTTCTAAAATTATATTTTCTTCTTTATAATTTATTTTATTACCATTTTTATTATAAATATTAATATTATTTTTATTAA